>NZ_QKRU01000063.1:0-42189 GCF_003234055.1 Pseudomonas sp. 57B-090624 | reverse complement strand
CGCCCCGCCGCTCGCGCCAACCGCCACGGCCTTCTTGCACCCGCTCCTGAAATGCCCTCCCCTGTCGCCCGGCCCGATCAGCCCGCCGGCTAGAAACCGCTTCACAAACCCGGGCACGCCTTCGTCCTGCTTGCTTCGACCGGTCTGGCAAGGACTGCCAGTGCAGCACCTCCGCCCCCGGCGTTTAGAAGGATCACGGAATGATTATGGCGAGCAACCTGGACGCGAGCCTGGAGCAAGGCACGCAGAGGACACTGCTATGGAAATTTCTCATCGACCACGAACCGCTGATGCGCAAGCGCTGCCAGCAATTGACGCGCAACCCGCAGGACGCGGAGGACGCGCTCAGCGAGTTGCGCCTGCGCCTGTTCACCCTGCTCTTGCGCGAACCGGGGCGGCTGGACGGCATCGACAATGTGCCGGCCTGGCTGCGCCGGGTGGCCAGCAACCATTGCATCGACCGGCTGCGCAGCACGCCGCTCACCTGCAACCTGGACTGGCTGGACCAGCAACTGCACGACAACGCGGCCTGGCAGCCGCACCAGTTGGGTCCGGAGCGCCAGGCCTGCCTGCAGGAGGCGGTGGAGGTGCTGGACAAGGCGCTGAACCGGCTGCCGCCCAACCTCGGCCAGGCGCTGGAACAGCACTGTATCTGCGGGGTGGAGTACGTGGAGCTGGCGGGCCTGCTGCACGTCAGCGAACCCAACCTGCGCAAGCGCGTGCAACTGGCACGCCGGCAGTTGCGCGACTGGCTGGGTGCCCTGTGCGAGGCGGGTAACGAAGGCTGAGCCGCTGGACGGGAGGCCCGCCCCCAGGGGGCGGGCCGAACGATCAGAAGTTGCCGATCGGGTAGGCGGTGTTGAGGAACCAGAGGCCGCCGATCTGGTTGACGTAGCCGCCGATGGTGAAGGGGGTACCCGCTTCACCGACGCAGTAGCCCGCTGCCGCCACGGAGGGGGCCGAAGGGCCGGTGAAGAAGTTGGCGCCGGCACCCGGGCCGATGGCCTGGAACGGGTGGGTGTAGGCGTAGCGGACCGATTCGATCACCTGCTGCTGGGTGCAGCTGTCGGGGTAGAAGGTCGAGGCACCGGGCGGGGGCACCTTCAATACCATGGCCCCGGCGCCGTTGACGATCTGCACCCCCAGCCCGCGATAGCGATAGGGCCCGGGATGCGCCGCGCCCGGCTGCACGAAGAACTGCTGCCCGGCGGTGATCTGCGCGGCGAAGGGTGCCATCGGCCCCACGCCCACGCGCGGGTCGTGGCTGTTGGGCCGCGAGTGGAAGCCCACCGCGTTCCCCGCGCCGTTGATCTCGCCGCAGAAGATGTGGCGCTGGTTGATCTGCGGGTTCATCCGGCTGTTGGCGAGCCCCGCGCCCATCTGCACCGGCAGCGGGTTGACCCCGGGTGCACCGGGCGCGCAGTTGATCTGGGCGAGCGCCGGCACGCTGCAGCAGGCGGCCAGCAAACCCAGGGGCAGGGTTTTCTTGAAGCATTCCATGGCGTATCTCCTTCATCTGTCTGGGCGGTAGGTGCCCAGCAGCAATGACGGGAGGCCGCCGCATCCGTGACGCCGGACCGCCGCACGGCGGCCAGTGCCATGCAGCGTTCACAGGCCGGTGGATGGGCCGTCATGGAAACAGGCCCGGACAGGTGTCGGGGCCGTAACGGAACCAAGGAGAAAGGAACCATGACCACTTTCAACGTGAACTTCGCCGTGGACGACATGGAGGGCAAGACCGTGCTGGTCTTCCTCAAGCCGCAGAACCCGCAGCGCGACTACCGCGTCCACGCCTGGCAGGTGCTCACCGGGTCGGCCGGCGCCACGGAGTCCTTCGACTACGAGGCGGAGATCGAGACGGACGTGAGCAGCCTCGGCGAGAAGGCCGGCAACCAGATCATCTCCGGGCGCCGCGCCATCCTGCCCGGCCAGTTGCTGCAGGCCATCAGCCCCAACGGCCTGTCGCCGCAGCTGGAACCGGCGTCCACGTCGCTGGCGCTGGAGAAGCTGACGCCCCAGCAGTGCGGCGTGATCAACAAGACCAACCCGTACACCCAGTTCGACAGCAACTGGTACGTCAACGGCCGCCCGGTGGTGACCATGCCCAAGGTGGACTCGCGCATGACCGTGAGCTTCGAGTACGAGCCCAACTTCTACTTCATGGTCGCCACCCCGCCCATGATCGGGCAGACCTACATCGTGCAGAACTTCTCGGACATGACCCGCTACGTGGCGCCCATCACCGCCACCGAAGTGGACGTGACCCTGACCCGCCCGAACGGCCTGTGGACCTTCGATTTCCTCGCCCGCTGAGGCACGCGCAACCCGCAGGACAGGAGCCCCCGGCGAGCGATCGCCGGGGGCTTTTGCGTCGGGCAGGCTCCCGGGCTGAAGCCCGGGCCACGATGCTCCCCGTCGAGGAGCGGCCGGCGCCATGGCGGTTGCCATCATCCGGCAGAAACCCGTTTTCTGATCCATCATCAACGCCTGCTCCGGCATGTGCCGGGGCTATGACGGAACCAAGGAGACAGGGACCCATGATGGTTTTCAACGTGCATTTCGATGTGGAGGACATGGAGGGGAAAACCGTTCTGGTCTTCCTCAAGCCACAGAATCCGCAGCGCGACTACGACATCCACGCCTGGCGGGTGCTGACCGGTTCGGCGGGCGCTACGGAGCGGTTCGACTACGAGGACCAGATCGAGACCGATCTCTCCAGTTCGGGCGATACCCCGGATGAGCAGATCATCTCCACACGCGTGGCCGTGCAGCCCGGCCAGTTGCTGCAGGCGGTCAGCCCGGCAGGGCTGTCGCCGCGCCTGCAACCGGCACCCACATCGCTGGCGCAGGAAAAGCTCACCCCGCAGCAGTGCGGCGTGATCAACCAGACCAACCCCTTCATCCAGTTCACGTGCAACTGGTATGTGGGCGGCCATCCGGTGGTGAGCATGCCCAAGGTGGACCTGAACATGACGGTGAGCTTCGAGATGGTGCCGGGCCGGTTCTACTTCATGGTGGCCTCTCCACCGCTGGCGGGGCAGACCTACATCGTGCAGAACTTCTCGGACATGACCCAGTACGTGGCGCCCATCACCGCCACCGAAGTGGACGTGAACCTCACCCGCCCTGGCGGCTTGTGGACCTTCGAATTCAGCGCCCGCTGAAGCGGCCTGGCGAGCGATCGCGGGGCTTCCCGGTTGCATCTGTGAACGGCCATCAATCGGCAACGGGGCGGGGACTGGCTCATGATCAGTGCCCGCCCCGTTAGCGGGCCCGATGGAGAAGGGACATGGAATACAAGATCAATTTCGGCATCGATGCCAGCGAGCTCCAGCTCCTTGAAAAGCAGGAATACAAGATCGTCACATTCCAGAAGCCGGGCAGCACCCACAACCCGGCCTGGTGCGTACTGACACCCCCGGCGCCGCACACGTGGATCGACTTCGACGCCGGTTACAACCTCTACAAGGGCTACAAGACCGGTGAGGGCTTCGTGCCTGTCCAGGTGGATGCATCGGAGCTGGGGTCTTCGCCCCACGAGGCACTGCCCCTGTCGGAGCGAGACGGCCTGGGAAAAGACAAGGCGGACTGATCCTGGTCCCCGAAACGAAAAAGCCCCTGGCGATCACTCACCAGGGGCTTTTCATTGCCGTTCAGGTCAGAGCGGCTTGCCGCGGTTGCCGTGGGCGGCGACGAAGGCCTGGATGGTCTTCAGGTCGTTGGCCAGGACGGTGCAGCGTTCCTCGCGCTGGAACAGGTCGGCGAGGTGCGGCGGCAGGGCCGGAACCGCTTCGATGCCGGCCTTCTCCACCGCTTCCGGGAACTTGACCGGGTGCGCGGTGCCGAGGGTGACCATGGGGATGGATGGGCTGCGGCGGCATTCACGCGCGGCACGCACGCCGATGGCGGTGTGCGGGTCCAGCAGTTCGCCGCATTCCGCGTAGACCTCGGCGATGGTTTCGCAGGTCTGCTCGTCGGTGACGGCGAGGGAGTCGAACAGCTTGCGCGCTTCGGTCCAGCGGTCGTCCTCGACGCTGAAGCCGCCGCCCTGGCGGAAGGTGTCCATCAGGCCGGCGATGGCGGCACCGTTGCGGCCGTGCAGGTCGAACAGCAGGCGCTCGAAGTTGGACGAGACCATGATGTCCATGGACGGCGACAGGGTCGGGTGCAGGGTGTCCTTGACGTACTGGTTGCCGCTCATGAAGCGGTGCAGGATGTCGTTGCGGTTGGTGGCGACGATCAGCTGGCTGATCGGCAGGCCCATGTTGCGCGCCAGGTAGCCGGCGAAGATGTCGCCGAAGTTGCCGGTGGGCACGGAGAAGGCCACGGAACGGGCCGGGCCACCGAGCTGCAGGGCGGCGTGGAAGTAGTAGACGATCTGGGCCATGATCCGCGCCCAGTTGATCGAGTTGACCGCGACCAGGCGGGTGCCCTTGAGGAAGCCCTGGTCGGCGAAGCTGGCCTTGACCATCTCCTGGCAGTCGTCGAAGTTGCCTTCCACGGCGATGTTGTGGATGTTCTCGCCGAGGATGGTGGTCATCTGCCGGCGCTGCACCTCGGATACACGGTTGTGCGGGTGCATGATGAAGATGTCGACGTGCTCGCAGGCCTTGCAGCCTTCGATGGCGGCCGAACCGGTATCGCCGGAGGTGGCGCCCATGATCACGACGCGCTCGCCGCGCTTGGACAGCACGTGGTCGAGCAGGCGGCCGAGCAGCTGCAGGGCGAAGTCCTTGAAGGCCAGGGTCGGGCCGTGGAACAGCTCCAGCACCCACTCGTTGCCGTTCAGCTGGCGCAGCGGCGCCACGGCGTTGTGGGCGAAGACGCCGTAGGTCTCCTCGAGGATCTTCTTGAAGTCGGCGTCATTGATGCTGCCGGCAACGAACGGGCGCATCACGCGGAAGGCCAGCTCGTGATACGGCAGGCCGGCCCAGGAGGCGATCTCCTCGACGGTGAAGCGCGGCAGGTTTTCCGGTACGTAGAGGCCGCCGTCGGTGGCGAGGCCAGCCAGCAGCACGTCTTCGAAGTTCAGGGCCGGGGCCTGGCCGCGGGTACTGATATAGCGCATGGGTACAAACCTTCGGTTTGAGCTGCAAGCTGCAAGTTTCAAGCTGCAAGCGGTACGCCCGCTTGCGGCTTATGGCTTGGAGCTTGCCGCTCCAAATTAATTGAGCTGTTCGACGCGGATGCGAACCACGCTGCCGGCCACGTCGTCGAGGGCTTCCAGTGCGGCGATGGCGTCGTTAACGCGCGCTTCGACGACCCGGTGGGTAACCAGGATCATCGGCACCAGTCCGTCCTGCTCTTCGACTTCCTTCTGCATGATGGATTCGATGTTGATGCCGCGCTCGGACAGGATGGTGGCCACCTGGGCCAGTACGCCCGGGTGGTCCTTGGCCTGGATGCGCAGGTAGTAGGCGCTCTCGCAGGCGTCGATCGGGAGGATCGGGTGGTCGGACAGCGAATCCGGCTGGAAGGCCAGGTGCGGTACGTGGTTCTCCGGGTCGGCGGTCAGCGCGCGGACCACGTCCACCACGTCGGCGACCACGGCGGAGGCGGTGGGCTCCATGCCGGCGCCGGGGCCGTAGTAGAGGGTGCTGCCGGCGGCGTCGCCGTTGACCATGACGGCGTTCATCACGCCGTTGACGTTGGCGATCAGGCGGTCGGCCGGGATCAGGGTCGGGTGCACGCGCAGCTCGATGCCCTTGTCGGTACGGCGGGCCACGCCCAGGTGCTTGATGCGGTAGCCCAGGGCCTCGGCGTAGTTGACGTCGGCGCTGGTGAGTTTGGAGATGCCTTCGGTGTAGGCCTTGTCGAACTGCAGCGGGATGCCGAAGGCGATGGAGGCGAGGATGGTCAGCTTGTGGGCGGCATCGATGCCTTCGACGTCGAAGGTCGGGTCGGCTTCGGCGTAGCCCAGCGCTTGCGCTTCCTTGAGCACGTCGTCGAAGGCGCGGCCTTTCTCGCGCATCTCGGTGAGGATGAAGTTGCCGGTGCCGTTGATGATGCCGGCCAGCCAGTTGATGCGGTTGGCCGAGAGCCCTTCGCGGATCGCCTTGATCACCGGGATGCCACCGGCGACGGCGGCCTCGAAGGCGACGATGACGCCCTTCTCGCGCGCCTTGGCGAAGATCTCGTTGCCATGCACGGCGATCAGCGCCTTGTTGGCGGTGACCACGTGCTTGCCATTCTCGATGGCCTTGAGCACGAGGTCGCGGGCCAGGGTGTAGCCACCGATCAGTTCGATGACGATGTCGATTTCCGGGTTGTCGACCAGCTCGAAGATGTCTGCGGTGATGGGGGTGGTACCGGTTTCACACTTCGGATTGGGGCGACGGGCGGCAATCTGGGCAACCTCGATTCCACGCCCGGCACGGCGGGCGATCTCCTCGGCGTTGCGTTTGAGTACGTTGAAGGTGCCGCCACCGACGGTCCCCAGGCCACAGATGCCTACTTTTACCGGCTTCACGCTGAACTCCCCATCTTCACTGCGAAAAACGGCCGGGCATGGTCCCGGCCGTGGAAAAGAGCCGCACTTTACGAAGCGGCTGATTTTTGGTCAATCGATGTGATGCGCGCCGGGAGCCCGTGTTACTTGGCTTCCAGGGCGATCTTGGCCAGCTGCGGAGCCGGTTGGTAGCCCGGGATCATCTGGCCGTTGCCGAGGACGATGGCCGGCGTGCCGTTGACGCCGATCATCTGGCCCAGCTCGAACTGCTTGGCCACCGGGTTGTTGCAGGTGGCGGCAGGGAGTTCCTCGCGGGACTTGGCCTTGTTCATCGCGGCCTGGCGGTCCTTGCTGCACCAGACGCTGACCAGGCTGTTGTAGCCGTGGCTGCCGATGCCCTGGCGCGGGAAGGCGACATAGCGCACCTCGATGCCGCGGCGGTTGAGCTCGGGCACTTCGCTGTGCAGTTTCTGGCAGTAGCCGCAATCGGTGTCGGTGAACACGGTGATGTGCGCCTTGGCCGGCTCCTTGGGCGCGAAGACCACCATCTCGCTCTCGGGGATGGCGTTGATCTCCTTGGCGATGGAGCGGCTTTCGGACTGCTCGGTGAGGTTCACCGGCTTGCCGTCCTTCACGTGGTAGAGGTAGCCCTGCATCAGGTACTGGCCGTCGGCGCTGGTGTAGAGCATGCGACCGCCCTTGAGTTGCACCTGGTAGATGCCGCTCATGGGGCTTTCACCGATGGATTCGATGGGCAGGCCCAGTTCGAGGCCGTCGAGGGTCTTGCGGATGGCCTGGTCCGGATCGTCGGCAAGGCTGAAGGTGCTGACCAGGCCAAGGGCCATGGCTGCGAAAAGTCGGGTCACGCGCATGGTTACTCCTGTGGAGCGGCGACATTCGGGCGGATGCCGAAGATTATCACACAAGCCCCGCGCCACCGCGCCAGAGAGCCGAACGGAGGTACGGCGGGGATATCCGGTGCGCTCAGGGGCCAATCGAGCGGCGTGCGCGGCTCAGCCTCGAGGATGGTGCCGGGCGTGCAGGTCCTTGAGCCGCGCCTGGGCGATGTGGGTGTAGATCTGCGTGGTGGACAGGTCGGTGTGCCCCAGCAGCATCTGCACCACGCGCAGGTCGGCGCCGTGATTGAGCAGGTGGGTGGCGAAGGCGTGGCGCAGGGTGTGGGGCGACAGCGACTTGGCGATGCCGGCGACCTTGGCCTGGTGCTTGATGCGGTACCAGAAGGTCTGCCGGGTCATCTGCTCGCCGCGCTGGCTGGGGAAGAGCACGTCGCTGGGCTTGCCGTCGAGCAGGAAGGGCCGCGACTCGCGGACGTAGCGCTCGATCCAGGCGATGGCTTCCTCGCCCAGCGGCACCAGGCGTTCCTTGCTGCCCTTGCCGAAGACCCTGACCACGCCCTGGCGCAGGTTGACCTGTTCCAGGGTCAGCCCCACCAGTTCGCTGACCCGCAGCCCGCACGCGTAGAGGACTTCGAGCATGGCGCGGTCGCGCAGGCCGATGGGGTCGTCCAGCTCCGGGGCCTCCAGCAGCGCTTCGACATCGGCCTCGGACAGCGACTTGGGCAGCGGCCGCCCGAGCAGCGGCAGGTCCACCTGCAGGGTCGGGTCCTCGGCGATCAGGCCCTCGGCCAGGAGAAAACGGTAGAAGCCACGCGCACCGGAGAGGAAGCGCGCAGTGGAGCGGGCCTTGTAGCCCTGTTCGAGGCGCCAGGCCAGGTGGTCGAGGATCAGGTCGCGACCGGCGTGCTGCAGGCTCGCTCCGCGCTCCACCGCCCAGGCATTGAAGTGCGCCAGGTCGCTTCGGTAGGCGGATCGGGTGTGGGGCGAGAGGCCTTTTTCCAGCCACAGGGCATCGAGAAAACGGTCGATCAGGGGGTGGTCGAGGGCAGGCATGGCGGAACGCTGACGGGATGAACGGCGTCTAGTCTTCCACAAGCGTCCCGCCCTTCACCAGCGACAAGGAGTCCTGATGGACGAAACCGCGATTCTCCTCGCCCTCGGCGGCATGGGCCTGGCCGCCCTCGGCAGCCAGTGGCTGGCGTGGCGCCTGCGCCTGCCGGCCATCCTCTTCCTGCTGCTCTCGGGCATTCTCGCCGGGCCGGTGCTGGGGGTGCTGGACCCGCAGGCACTGTTCGGCCCGCTGCTGTTCCCCCTCACCTCCCTGGCGGTGGCGCTGATCCTCTTCGAGGGCAGCCTGACGCTGCACCACTCCGAGTGGAAGGAAATCGGCACCGTGGTACGCCGCATGGTCACCCTGGGTGCGCTGGTGACCTGGGCGGTGATCGCGCTGGCAACGCACCTGCTGCTGGGCTTCGCCTGGGACCTGGCGCTGCTGTTCGGCTCGCTGACGCTGGTCACCGGGCCGACGGTGATCGTGCCGATACTCCGCGTGGTGCGCCCGCGCAGCTCCATCGCCAACATCCTGCGCTGGGAAGGCATCGTCATCGACCCCATCGGTGCACTGCTGGCGGTGGTGGTGTTCAGCTTCATCGTCAGCCGCGACCAGGGCGGCTGGAGCCAGAGCCTGGCGACCTTCGCCAGCGTGATCGCCTGCGGCAGCCTGCTCGGTGCATTCGGTGGCTGGGCCTTCGGTACGGTGCTGCGGCGCCACTGGCTGCCCGAGTACCTGCAGAACCTGGCGGCCCTGGCCGCGGTGCTGGGCGTGTTCATCGGCGCCAACCTGCTGGTGCACGAATCCGGCCTGCTGGCGGTGACGGTGATGGGCATGGGCCTGGCCAACATGCGCGGGGTGGATATCAAGCCGATCCTGCACTTCAAGGAGAACCTCAGCGTGCTGCTGATCTCCGGGCTGTTCATCCTCCTCGCCGCGCGCCTCGACCTGGCGGCGCTGATCGCCCTGGGGCCGGCGACGCTGGTGCTGCTGGCGGTGATCCAGTTCATCGCGCGGCCACTGAACGTGGCGCTTTGCACCCTCGGCTCGCCCCTGGGCTGGCGCGAGCGTGCGTTGCTGGCCTGGATCGCACCACGGGGCATCGTCGCCGCAGCGGTGTCGGCGATCTTCGCCCTGCGCCTGCAGCAGCACGGCAATGACCAGGCCCACCTGCTGGTGCCGCTGACCTTCCTGGTGATCATCGGCACCGTGGTGCTGCAGAGCGCCACGGCCCGCCCGCTGGCGCGCCTGCTGAAGGTCGCGGACCCGGCCCCGGCGGGCTTCCTCATCATCGGTGCCAACCCGGTGGCGCGGGCGATCGGCAAGGCGCTGCAGCAACTGGGCAGCCGCGTGCTGCTCACCGACTCCAGCTGGGAAAACATCCGCGCCGCACGCATGGACAACCTGCCCACCTATTTCGGCAACCCCACCTCGCAGCACGCCGAGGCACACCTCGACCTGGTCGGGCTTGGCCACCTGCTGGCGCTCTCCCCTTCCAGCGAGATGAACGCCCTGGCCTGCATGCACTTCCGTCACGACTTCCCCGCCCTGCGCCGCTTCACCCTGCCCAGCGGCGCGGAGAGCCGACGCACCGACAAGCACCGGGCCAGCAAACAGGTGCGCGGGCGGGCGCTGGGCTCGCCGGCCCTGAGCTACCCGCAGTTCGCCAGCAAGCTCAGCCGGGGCGCGGAGATCCGCACGACCACCCTGACCACGAACTTCGACTGGGACGCCTACCGGGCCCTGAACGGTGATCAGGCGGTGCTGCTGTTGGCCCGTGACCCGCGCGGCTGGGTGCACCTGGCCAGCACGGAGGCGCCCCTGAAACCGGAGGCCGGCTGGAGCCTGGTGGCGCTGGTCGAGGAAGACGCCCAGACGCCTGCGAGGCACGGCGAGGAGGCTACGTCCTAGGCACATGGACAGGCGGTCATGTAAGCCTATCCTTTGTTTGGTGACAGCCTCTTCTTACGGGAGGATGATTTCACCTTGCCACCACTCCACCGGTCACCCCCATGTCGAATCAGCAGAAATCACGCCTTGGCCAGATCCTGGTCAACAAGGGACTGATCACCAGCCAGCAGCTGGACGCTGCCATCAAACTCCAGCTGACCAGCGACAAGCGTCTTGGCGAGGTGCTGATCGAACAGGGCCTGCTGAGCCGCCGGCAACTCGACCGGGCCTTGAAGAAACAGAGCAATCTGCGCCTGGCCGCGACCCTTGTGGCGGCGCTGATGAGCCCCTTCCAGATGGCCAGCGCCGACATCCAGCAGACGCCCAGCGCCATCAGCCAGCAGCACACGCCCAAGGGCCTGCGCCCGCTGAGCGACGCCGAGATGAGCGACGTCAGCGCCCAGGGCCTGGACGAGGTGCTGCAGGGCCTGTTCGTGCAGGCCGAAGGCGGGGATGGCATCGCCACGGTGAAGGCCTTGAGCCGCCTGGTGATGCCGGTGCTCGACAGCCTGGAAGCCGAAACCTCGATGAAGGACGTGGTCTACGACACCCGCCACATGCGCTCGACCGTCAACCCCGACGGCTCGATCAACGTGCGCCTGCCCAGCTCCATCGGCGAGCTGCGCTTCGACAATGTGCGGGTCGCCGGCGCGCCGCAGGGCCAGAGCTTCGGCAGCCTGACCCTGAGCAACATCGACCTCTCCCAGGCCTCGCTGAAGATCGCCCTGCGGCACTGATGGCCGGGCCCGCGACCCGGCTCGCAAGCACGGGCCGGGCCTGCACCGGGGTCAGGCGGCGGCTTCGGCGGCTGACGCCACGTCCGGCAATACCGGCACCGGGCGCTTCTGGTCGTCGATGGCGACGAAGCTGAACACGCCGGTGATGGCTTTCTCGCGGCCGTTCTCGTACATGCTCTCGACGAACACCTCGACCTCCACCTTGAGGCTGGTGTTGCCCACCTTCACCACGCGCCCGACCAGTTCGACGATGGAGCCGGCGGGAATGGGGTGCTTGAAATCGATGCGATCGGTGGAAACCGTCACCAGCGGCAGGCGGCAGAAGCGCGTCGCGCAGATGAAGGACACCTCGTCCATCCACGCCAGCGCCGTGCCGCCGAACAGGGTGTTGTGGTGGTTGGTGGTCGGCGGGAACACCGCCTTGGTCACGCGGCTTTCGGACAAGGCTGTGCGCCGGGTGATTTCTTGCTCTCTCGGGGTCATGCCACTACTACCTGAATGAAACCCAATGTGGCTGCCACCCGTGCGGTGTCTGTTGTCGTTGTTGTGCGCGTTCGGAAGGGCAGATCGGCTCCCGATGGCCGCGATTGACGGCCATTTCGCGGGAAACGCCGTGGGGCGTGCCCCCGCGGCGGCGCGATTATTCCACAGCCCGCCCCGCCCCGCAGCCTCACCTCTCGCACTCCACGCCAGGGCGAAAGCGCCTTTCGCGCCTCGCGCACCTCTCTTTTCCCGGCAAGGCAACGCCTCTGGATGCCGGTGACCCCAGAGCCCTGCCCATCGGCCTTCAGAGCATCTCTTGTAGGAACCATGCGCAACCACCTGGGGACATTTCCCAAGCAGCATTTGCGGTGGCTCCGGCGTGAGCGGAATGGGCTATTTTCCGCTGCCACCGCAGTTCGATCCGGCGGTTCCCGCAACCCCGCCCATGAAGGAAGCCCCATGCACAGAACGCGACTCGCCCGCACGCTGCCAGGCGTCCTTGTCGGCGTGCTCCTCGCCGGGCTGACAGCGAACCTCCCGGCCGAGGAACAGCTCCCCTTGCTCGGCCGACCCTTGCCCACTGACACCCAGGCGGAACTGGATCTCGAAGACTGGCGCTGGTTGCGGGACAAGCGCGAGCTGCGCCTGGGCATCGGCAACGATCTGCCGCCCTTCGACATCACCACCAGCGGGCGTGATTTCGAGGGCCTCACCGCCGATGTCGCCGGAGTCATCGCCGACAAGCTCGGCATCGGCATCAAGGTATTGCGCTACCCCAGCCGGGAAGAGGCGTTACGGGCCCTGGAAGAGGGCCATGTCGACCTGCTCAGTGCCTCCAACTCGTTCGAGACGAACAACCGCCAGTTGCTGCTCAGCGACACCTACGCGCCCGACCAGCCGGTGCTGGTCAGCCGTGACGACGAGCGCCGGCCGCTATCACCGGGGCTGGCAGGCATGCACCTGGTGATGTCTGCCGACTACCAGCCGGTGGAGCGGATTCGCACTCACTATCCGCTGGCGCGGGTCAGCACCGCGGTCGATCCCCGCTCCGCCCTGCGCGCGGTGGCCCTGGGCCGCGCCGACCTCTACCTGGGCGACCTGGTGGTGGCCAACTACCTGCTCAACCAGAGCCAGGCCGGGCCCCTGCGGCTCGCCGGCTACAGCAAGATGCCCAGCGGCGGGTTCGGCTTCGCCATGCGCAATGACCAGCCGGAACTGCGCAAGGTGGTGAATGCCGCACTGGCCAGCATTCCACCGGAACGCCAGAGCGAGCTGCTCAAGCGCTGGAGCGGCGGCAACGGCCCGCTGCTGTCGGACGCCAGCCTGGTGTTCACCCAGCAGGAGCAGCGCTGGCTGCTGCAGCATCCGGTGCTGCGCATCGCCACCTACGGCAACCTGTCGCCCGTGAGCTTCTTCGACAGCGATGGCAACTACCACGGCATCACCGCCGACGTGCTGGACCAGGTGCGCATGCGCACCGGGCTGCGCTTCGAGATCATCCGCACCAGCAGCCAGAAGGAGATGATCGAGAAGCTGAAGTCCGGCGAGGCCGACCTGATTGGCGCGCTGAACCCGGCGATCGAGAACGTGCAGGGGCTGGCCTTCACCCGTCCGTACATGAACGCAGGGCTGGTCATCGTTAGCCGCCGCGACAACGCCGATTCGGCGGAACTGGAATCACTGGACGGCAAGCGCATCGCAACGCCCCGCGACCCGCGACTGCACCAATGGCTGCACCAAAACTACCCCCGCGCCGTACCCGTGGAGCTGGACTCGATGCATGAGGCGCTGACGCTCACGGCCGATGGCAACGTCGATGCCAGCATCATCCCCGGCACCGTGGCCGAGCACCTGGTGCAGCGCTTCTTCGACGAGCAGCTGTGGATATCCGACGTGGTGCCGCAGTTGCTCGAAGCCACAGCCTTCGCACTCAGGCGCGGCGACCTGGAACTGCTGTCGGTACTGGACAAGACCCTGATCAACATCCCGCCGGACGAACTGGGGGTACTGGTCAACCAACGCTGGCGCTCCACGGTGGAGGTGGCCAGGCCGACCTGGCGCGACTACGAGCGGCTCATCTATCAGGTGGGGGGCGTGGTCGGGCTGCTGCTCAGTGTGTCGCTGGTCTGGAACATCTACCTGCGCCGTCAGATGCAGCTGAGGGCGGCCGCCGAGCATGCGCTGAATGATCAGCTGCAGCTGATGGAGACGCTGATCAACGGCACCCCGCACCCCATCTATGTGCGCGATCGCGACAACCGCCTGCTGCTGTGCAACGACAACTACCTGGCAGCGCTCTCCATCGACCGCGAACAGGCGATCGGGGCGCTGCCGCTGGAGGGCATCTTCGACGACGACGGTTGCACCCCGAATCTGCTGGAGGACTACCGCCGCGTGATGGAGAGCGGAGAAAGCCTGCAAGCCGACCGCCGGCTGAATCATCCGGACGGGCCTTTCAGCATCTTTCACTGGATCGAACCCTTCCGCGACTCCCGCGGCATCATCCGCGGCGTTGTCGCCGGCTGGATCGACATCACCGAGCGCCTGCGCCTGGTGGCCGACCTGCAGGAGGCGAAGGAACGAGCCGATGAGGCCAGCCGCGCCAAGAGCACGTTCCTGGCGACCATGAGCCATGAGATCCGCACGCCGATGAACGCAGTGATCGGCATGCTCGAACTGACCCTTCAGCGCGCCGACCAGGGGCAACTGGACCGCCCGGCCATCGAGATCGCCCATGACTCGGCCAATAGCCTGCTGGAGCTGATCGGCAACATCCTCGACATCGCCCGCATCGAGTCCGGTCGCCTGACCCTCAGCCCGGTTCGCTGCAACCTGCGCGAACAGGTGGAGAGCGTGGTGCGCGTATTCGACGGCCTGGCTCGGCAGAAGAGCCTCTCCCTGGAGCTGGAGTTCGACCCGAGGGCCGGCGTCGAGGTGCTGCTGGACCCGGTGCGCTTCAAGCAGGTGCTCTCCAACCTGGTCAGCAATGCCATCAAGTTCACCGAGCGCGGCCGGGTGAGCCTGCGGATATCCGGGCAGCCCTGCCAGGACAAACGCCTGGAGCTGATCGTGCAGGTGGAAGACAGCGGCCCGGGCATCGAGCCGGAAGACCTGGCCCAGCTGTTCCAGCCCTTCAGCCAGGGGCGCCACCAGGGCACCAATACCCTGGGTGGAACCGGTCTGGGGCTGGTCATCAGCCGGACCCTCTGCGAAATGATGGGTGGCAGCATCGACATGTCCAGCCAACCCGGCAGGGGCACCTGCGTGACGGTGCGACTGACCCTGCAAGTGCTCGACCCCCTGCCCCGCACCGAAACGCCATCGGTTGCACCGATCACCGCGCCCGAACGGCGCCTCGACATCCTGGTGGTGGACGATCACCCGGCCAACCGCGAGTTGCTCAAGCAGCAACTGCTCTTCCTCGGCCACCGGGTCTGCGATGCCCAGAACGGCGCCGGCGGGCTGGAGCTCTGGCAACGACAGCGCTTCGACCTGGTGATCAGCGATTGCAACATGCCGGTCATGAACGGCTACGACCTGGCCCGTGCGGTGCGCCAGCAGGAGCGACGCGACGCACTGCCACCCTGCCGCTTCATCGGCTACACCGCCAACGCACAGAACGAGGAACACGAGCGATGCCGCCAGGCAGGCATGGATGCCTGCCTGTTCAAGCCCATCAGCCTGGCGGAGCTGGCCGCCCTGCTGGCCGGCATAGCGCCGCAGGCCAAGGGCCCCGAACCCATGCCCATTTCCTGCGACCTGCGGGAATTCGAGTACCTGGCCGGCCGCGACCCGGCCCTGCGCACGCGCCTGCTGGACACGCTGCTGCGCAGCAACCAGAGCGACCTGGCGTTGATGCGGGACTTCATCGATCAAGGCGACAGGCCGGCGATCGCGGAGGTGGCGCACAAGATCAAGGGCGCCGCGAAGATCGTCCAGGCACGCCCTCTGATTAGCCATTGCGAGGCGCTGGAAGCCTTGTGCGAAAACCATGCGAGCGATGACGCGCTGGCAGCGCAGTTCACCGAGCTGCAATTCGAACTGGAACGCCTGGAATGCTGCCTGGCGGAAATCATGGACAACGCTTGAGCCCCGAACCACAACCCTGGGCACGTCGCGTGCGTGACTGGGCGCGGGCGCGAGTGGCGTGCCATCCACCCTGGCCACACCAGAGGGCTCGACGGGCGAGCCGACTTTCCCGCGCCCAATAAAAAACCCGCCGCGGTTTCCCGGGGCGGGCTTCTGAGGGAAGCGGTACTTAGACCAGCTTCTCCTTGATGCGAGCTGCCTTGCCGGACAGGTCGCGGAGGTAGTACAGCTTGGCCTTGCGCACGTCACCGCGGCGCTTGACGCTCAGGCTGTCGACCAGCGGGGAGTAGGTCTGGAAAGTACGCTCTACGCCTACGCCGTTGGAGATCTTGCGCACGGTGAAAGCACTGTTCAGGCCGCGGTTGCGCTTGGCGATGACAACACCTTCGAAGGCCTGCAGACGCTGACGGTCGCCTTCCTTCACTTTCACTTGCACGATCACGGTGTCGCCGGGGGCGAAAGCCGGGATCTCTTTGTTCATTTGTTCAGCTTCGAGTTGCTGAATGATCTTGTTGGTCATCGCTGCGCTCCTAAGACAAGCCGCCGGCCTGCCATCGATACGTTAACTATCGTCCCGCTGACGGATGTATTCCGCCAACAGCTTCTTCTCTTCTCCAGAAAGCGAGCGGCTATCCAGAAGATCGGCTCGACGTTCCCAGGTCCGACCAAGGGACTGCTGCAAACGCCAACGCCGGATGTGTTCGTGGTTGCCGCTAAGCAACACATCGGGAACACGTTTGTCCGCATACACCTCAGGTCGGGTGTAGTGCGGGCAATCGAGGAGACCGTCCGTGAAGGAGTCTTCCTCTGCGGAATCCGCATGGCCCAGCGCGCCGGGCAACAACCGCGTCACCGCGTCGATCAGCACCATTGCCGGCAGCTCACCGCCGGACAATACGTAGTCGCCGATCGACCATTCCTCGTCGACGTGCTCTTCGATGAAGCGCTCGTCGATACCTTCGTAGCGACCGGCAATCAGAATCATGGATTCCGACTGGACCAGTTCGCGCACGGCCTCCTGCTTGAGCTGGCGACCCTGCGGCGAAAGGTAGATCACCTTCGCCTGCTCCCCGGCCGATGCCTTGGCAGCTGCCAGGGCCCGCTCGAGGGGCTGTATCTTCATCACCATCCCCGGGCCACCGCCGAAGGGCCGGTCGTCCACCGTCTGGTGGCGGTCCTCGGTGAAGGTCCGCGGGTTCCAGCAGGTCAGCTTGAGCAGCCCCTGCTTTACCGCTCGGCTGGTGATGCCGTATTCGCTGATGGCGGCGAACATCTCCGGAAAGATGCTGATGACCTCGACCTGCATGCTTTTCATGTCATGCAGCTCAGAAGTCAGCGTCCCAGTCCACCCGCATCTCGCCTGTTTCCAGGTCGATCGCCAGCACGCATTGCTCCGTATAGGGCAACAGGCGCTCACGGTCATCGAGGCTGCCGGTGCAGGGCTTGACCACCATCACGTCGTTGGCGCCGGTCTCCAGCAGATGATCGACCTTGCCGAGCAGTTGCCCTTGCTGGTCGATGACCTTGAGACCTTCCAACTGATGCCAGTAGTACTCGTCATCGCTGAGTTCCGGCAGCTCGCTGCGGGGCACGCAAATGTCGAAGCCCGCGTAAGTACGAGCGACTTCGCGATCATCGAGACCCTTCAGCTTTGCCACCAGGACCTTGCCATGCAAGCGTCCACTGGCCAATTCGACCTGCTTTACCTCGTTGTCACGCCTGAGCGTCCAACGACGGTAATCGAGCACGTTATCCAGCGGGTCGGTAAAGGAATACACCTTCACCTCGCCACGTACGCCATGCACCGAGAAAATCTTGCCGAGAACGATAAGATCCTCGGCCTGTGCCGGCGTCGTGCTCATAAAGTTGCTTAGGCAGCAGCCTTGGCAGCTTCCTTCAGCAGCTGAGCAACGCGCTCAGACGGCTGGGCGCCCTGGCTCAGCCAGTAGGTGGCGCGCTCCTGGTTCACGGAGAGCTTCACTTCAGCACCCGTGGCGATCGGGTTGAAGAAGCCGATACGCTCTACGAAGCGACCGTCGCGCGCATTGCGGCTGTTGGTCACGGTCAGGTGGTAGAAGGGGCGCTTCTTGGAGCCGCCACGAGCAAGACGGATGGTTACCATTGAACTTCGTTCCTATAGTCGGTGCTTTTCAAGCTGTGCACACACATGGGCCATGGGCCCGAAAGGCCGCATATTCTAAGGATTATCCGGCCGATTGCAAATCTCTTTTGCGAGCCACCTGTCGGTGGCCGCTGCAGGCCACGGGTTTCAGGCCATCAGGCGCTCAAGAGCCACCCGCCGGCCATCGCCCGAAGCTCCTCTCCATCACATCTTCGGCATGCCGCCGCCGGGGAACATGCCACCCATGCCGCGCATCATCTTGGCCATGCCGCCCTTGGCGGTGACCTTCTTCATCATCTTCTGCATCTGCTTGTGCTGCTTGATCAGGCGGCCGACATCCTGCACCTGGGTGCCGGAGCCGAGCGCGATGCGGCGCTTGCGCGAGCCACTGATGACTTCCGGGTCGCGGCGCTCGGCGGGGGTCATCGAGTTGATGATGGCCTCCATCTGCTTGAACTGCTTCTCCGCTGCGCCCTGGGCGTTGCCCATCTGCGCCAGGTTGACGCCACCGAGCATCGGCAGCTTGTCCATGAGGCCGCCCAGGCCGCCCATGTTCTTCATCTGCTGCAGCTGGTCGCGGAAGTCCTCGAGGTCGAAGCCCTTGCCCTTCTTGATCTTCTTCGCGAGCTTCTCGGCCTTGTCGCGATCCATGTTCTGCTCGGCCTGCTCGATCAGGCTGAGCACGTCACCCATGCCGAGGATGCGCGAGGCGATGCGGTCCGGATGGAAGGGATCGAGCGCTTCGCTCTTCTCGCCCATGCCGAGGAACTTGATCGGCTTGCCGGTGATGGCGCGCACCGACAGCGCGGCACCGCCGCGGGCGTCACCGTCGACCTTGGTCAGCACGACGCCGGTCAGCGGCAGTGCCTCGCCGAAGGCCTTGGCGGTGTTGGCGGCGTCCTGGCCGGTCATGGCGTCGACCACGAACAGCGTCTCGACGGGCTTGATCGCGGCATGCAGTGCCTGGATCTCGGCCATCATCTCGCCGTCGATGTGCAGGCGACCGGCGGTGTCCACCAGCACCACGTCGATGAACTTCAGCTTCGCCTCGCGGATCGCCGCCTCGGCGATGTCCACCGGCTTCTGGCTGATGTCGGAGGGGAAGAAGGTGACGCCGATATCGGCGGCCAGGGTTTCCAGCTGCTTGATCGCCGCGGGACGGTAGACGTCGGCCGAGACCACCAGCACGGATTTCTTCTTGCGCTCCTTGAGGAAGCGCGCCAGCTTGCCGACGGTGGTGGTCTTGCCCGCGCCCTGCAGGCCGGCCATGAGCACGACGGCAGGCGGCGCGGCGGCCAGGGACAGGTCCTCGTTGGCCGCGCCCATCAGCTCGATCAGCTCGGCCTGGACGATCTTCACGAAAGCCTGGCCCGGCGTCAGGCTCTTCGACACCTCGGTGCCGACGGCGCGCTCCTTGACCTTGTTGACGAAGTCCTTGACCACCGGCAGGGCGACGTCGGCCTCGAGCAGGGCCATGCGGACTTCGCGCAGGGTGTCCTTGATGTTGTCCTCGGTCAGCTTGGCCTTGCCGGTGACATGGCGCAGCGTCTGTGAGAGGCGGTCTGTAAGATTTTCGAACATGCACGTTCCTTTCGGGTTCGTCCGAACCGAGGGTGAGCTTGCGGCAAGCGGCGGATTATAGCGAAGTGCGGGCGGCGCCGACACCGCCTACGGTCTTTCGTGAGCGCCCCCATCTGTGCCACACTCAGCGCCTTTCGGGCTTGCCTTACAAGGACTTATGCACCCTCTGCTGCCCAGCCTCCTGGCTGCCTTCCTTTACGCGGGCGCCACCACCTACCAGGGCCTGCGCCTTCGCCAGCGCACCGCGCCGGACAAACGCCTGCTCGTGTCGCTCGGTGCCCTGGCACTCGTCGCCCATGCGTTCAGCCTTTATATCCAGCTGATCACCCCGGTGGGCCTGACCCTCGACTTCTTCAACGCCGCCAGCCTGATCGCCGCCGCCGTGATCCTCCTCACGTTGCTGGCGATCTCGCGGATTCCGGTGGAGAACCTGCTCCTGCTGCTCCTGCCACTGGGGCTGCTGACGGTGCTCCTGGCCGCCTTCGCCCCCTCCGGGACGGTGCAGGCGATCGACGAGGAACCGGGCATCCTGGCGCACATCCTCTTGTCGATCCTGGCCTACGGCATGCTCACCATCGCCGTGTTCCAGTCGCTGCTGCTGCTGCTCCAGGACCACCAGCTCAAGCACAAGCACCCCTCCGGACTGATCCGCAACTTCCCGGCGCTGCAGACCATGGAGAGCCTGCTGTTCGGCTTCCTCTGGGCCGGCTGGGCCCTGCTGTCGCTGTCGCTGGTCTCCGGCTGGCTGTTCGTCGAGAACCTGTTCGCCCAGCACCTGGCCCACAAGACCATCCTGTCATGCATCGCCTGGGTGGTATTCGCCGTGCTGCTGTGGGGCCGCCACCAGCTGGGCTGGCGCGGACACAAGGCCATCCGCTGGACCCTGGCGGGCTTCTGCCTGCTGATGCTCGCCTACTTCGGCAGCAAGCTGGTCCGCGAATTCATCCTGCACATCTGAGATGCCCATCGACGGATTCTTCGCCGGCCTGCTGTTCGGGCTTCTGCTCGCCTGCCTCGCCGGCTCGGTGCTGGCCTGGAGCCTGTCGCGTCGGCGCCGCCAGCCGGTGCAGGTCGAACCCGAAGCGACGCCACGCCTGCCCGCCACGCTGACCGAAGCCCTGCAACGCGTCACCATCGCCGCGATCATGGTCCCGCGCAGCGAGATCCAGGGCATCGACATCAGCCAGTCGCCGGAGCGCATCCTCGAACAGTTGCGCACCGCCACCCACACACGCCTGCCGGTGTACCGCGAGGACATCAACCAGATCGAGGGCATCCTGCATATCCGCCAGGTCGCCCGCCTGTTGCCCCAGGACGGGGTCAGCGCCGAAGACCTGCTGGCGGCTTGCCGCGAGACCTATTTCGTGCCGGAAAGCACCCCGCTGCTCACCCAGCTGGTGAACTTCCAGAAGGAACAACGCCGCGTCGGCATCGTGGTCGACGAATACGGCGACGTGATCGGCCTGGTCAGCCTGGAGGACATCTTCCAGGAGCTGATCGGCGAATTCGGCAGCCTCGATGACCTCGCACCCAACCCGGCGATCCAGCCCCAGGAGGACGGCCGCTTCGAGCTGGATGGCTCCCTGCACCTGCGCGAGCTCAACCGCGTGCTCGGCTGGCACCTGCCCTGCGAAGGCCCCAAGACCCTCAACGGCCTGATCACCGAAGCCCTGGAGCAGATCCCCGACACCAGCGTGTGCCTGAAGATAGGCCCCTACCGCCTGGAGATCCTGCAGTCCGGCGAGAACCGCGTACAGCGCGTGCTGGCCTGGCGCGCCTGAGCCTCCCGCAGCCCCGGCCAAGGCCCCTTGCCGTGGTTTTCCAGCGCTTTCTATAATCTGGCCGGGCCCACCCTGCCCATCCGGCCGCCGCAGCTACCCGCCCACGCGCCACCGGCCAGCCTGCCTGGCCGCCTGAGAACCACCTGCCACGGCCCCACAGGCCCGTCCGCAGCCCGCAAGGCCCCTGATCCGGCGACCCGCCGTATCATCCCCTTCCCTCAGCACAACACGACAGCCACGAGACTAGGTCGAGCCGTGACGGCCACGACGACTGACAGGGGACCACAGATGACCACCGCCACCTTGAGCGACAGCGCAGGCGCGCCACCGGCCAACTCGCCGGCCCGCGTCGCCACCGCCAGCTTCATCGGCACCGCCATCGAGTTCTACGACTTCTACATCTAAGCCACGGCTGCGGCCCTGGTGATCGGCCCGGTGTTCTTCCCGCAGACATCCGGCACCGCGCAGATGCTCTCGGCCTTCCTCACCTTCGGCATCGCCTTCCTCGCCCGGCCACTGGGCTCGGCACTGTTCGGCCACTTCGGCGACCGCATCGGGCGCAAGTCGACCCTGGTCGCCTCACTGCTGCTGATGGGCGCCTCCACTACGCTGATCGGCGTGCTGCCGGGCTATGAAAGCATCGGCGCCTGGGCACCGATCCTGCTGTGCCTGCTGCGCTTCGGCCAGGGCCTGGGGCTGGGCGGCGAGTGGGGTGGCGCGGCACTGCTGGCCACCGAGAACGCCCCGCCCGGCAAGCGCGCCTGGTTCGGCATGTTCCCGCAGCTCGGCCCGTCCATCGGTTTCCTCGCCGCCAACGGCCTGTTCCTCACCCTGGCCCTGTGCCTGAGCGACGAGCAGTTCCGCGCCTGGGGCTGGCGCATCCCCTTCCTGCTCAGCGCGGTGCTGGTGCTGGTCGGCCTCTATGTGCGCCTGAAGCTTGCGGAAACACCGGTCTTCGCCAAGGCCATGGCCCAGCACGAGCGGGTGAAGATGCCGGTGATCGAAGCCTTCGGCAGCCACTGGCGCCCGATCGTACTCGGCGCCCTGGCGATGGTGGTGTGCTACGCGCTGTTCTACATCTCCACCGTGTTCTCCCTCAGCCACGGTGTCGCCAGCCTCGGCTACAGCCGCGAAAGCTTCCTCGGGATGCTCTGCTTCGCGGTGCTGTTCATGGCGGCAGCCACCCCGCTCTCGGCCTGGCTGAGCGACCGTTTCGGGCGCAGGCCGGTGCTGATCGTGGGCTGCTCGCTGGCGATCCTCTCCGGCTTCGCCATGCAGCCACTGCTGACCCAGGGCTCGACCTTCTCGGTCACCCTGTTCCTCAGCATCGAACTGTTCCTGATGGGCGTGACCTTCGCCCCGATGGGAGCGCTGCTGCCGGAGCTGTTCCCCACCCACGTGCGCTACACCGGCGCCTCGGCGGCCTACAACCTCGGCGGCATCGTCGGGGCGTCGGTCGCACCCTTCTTCGCCCAGAAGCTGGTGGCCATGGGCGGGCTGTCCTGGGTCGGCGGCTACGTGTCGGTCGCGGCAGCGCTCAGCCTGCTGGCGGTGCTCTGCCTCAAGGAAACCCGCGACGACGACCTCGGCGCGGTGCGCTGAAACCTCAGGCTCCTGCCGCTTCCTCGAGGAGGCGGCAGTCGGCCGGCCGCACCCTGCCCGCCCGCACGATCCATTCCGCCAGCAAACCACCCCACACCCGGCACCCCAGCTGCGACGGGTGGTAGCCGTCCATGGCCAGGAAGTCCGCCTGCATGGCGATGGACGCGGCGCAGTGCTCGGCGTCCAGCTCCTCGGCCAGCGTGCGCACCTGCTCATCGAGCAGCCGCGCGCGCCAGCCCAGCAGGCGACGCAGCAGCCAGGGCAAGGCACTGAAGTGCTGCAGCGGCGGGACGGCAGCGAACACCACCTGGGTGCCACGCTCCATGAAGGGTGACGCCAGCTGCCGCAGGGACTCGCGCCAGTCGCGGGTAGAGCTGAAGTGGGTGGTGTCGTTGACGCCGAAGACCAGCAGCAGCAGGTCCACCGGCTCGCCCCGTACCAGCGGCAGCAGGCGCTCGCAGGCCTCGCCCGCAGTGATGCCGTTCTCGCCGCAGGCACGCCAGGCGACGGGGCGCTGCAACTGCTGTGAAAGGGCCGTCGCCAGCTGCCCCGGCAATGCCAGCTGCAGGCAGGAGACGCCGACGCCGGCGACCGTGGATTCGCCGATCAGCAAAACGCGCAGGGGCTCGCCCGGATACTCCGCGTCCGCCAGCCCATGGTCAGGACCGGCGGCGGGAGACAGGCGCAGGGCGGTGCGCCTGGTATACAGGGCCTGGGGCAGCACCAGGGGCATCAGCGCCAGCGCCGATGCCCACCACAGCAGCGCGGCCCCTCGGCTCACAGCTTGACGTCGACGGCCTGGGCCGCGCGGGTCGCCTTGGCGCGGGCCAGGTCGGTGGACTCATCGCGGGCCAGGGCCACGCCGAGGCGGCGCTGGCCATCCACCGCCGGCTTGCCGAACAGGCGCAGCGCGGTGTCAGGCTCGGCCAGGGCGGCCGAAAGATTGCCGAAGCTCATCTCGGTGGACTTGCCTTCCACCAGGATCACCGCCGAGGCGGACGGGCCGGACTGGCGGATCACCGGGATCGGCAGGCCGAGGATGGCGCGGGCGTGCAGGGCGAACTCGGAGAGCTCCTGGGAAATCAGGGTGACCAGGCCGGTGTCATGGGGGCGCGGCGACACCTCGCTGAACCACACCTGGTCGCCTTTCACGAACAGTTCCACGCCGAACAGGCCGCGACCACCGAGTGCCTCGGTCACGGCCTTGGCCACGCGCTCGGACTCGGCCAGGGCCTTGGGGCTCATCGCCTGGGGCTGCCAAGACTCGTGGTAGTCGCCCTTCACCTGGCGATGACCGATGGGCGCGCAGAAGGTGGTGCCGCCGACATGGCGCACGGTGAGCAGGGTGATTTCGTATTCGAAGTCGATGAAGCCCTCGACGATCACGCGACCCTTGCCGGCGCGGCCGCCTTCCTGCGCGTAGTCCCAGGCGTATTGCAGGTCGTCGTCACTCTTGAGCACCGACTGGCCCTTGCCGGAGGAGCTCATGATCGGCTTGACCACGCAGGGGTAGCCCACGCTGGCGACGGCGGCGCGGTAGTCCTCGAAGGTGTCGGCAAAATGGTAGGGCGAGGTGGGCAGGCCCAGCTCCTCGGCCGCCAGGCGGCGGATGCCCTCGCGGTTCATGGTCAGCTGCGCGGCGCGCGCGGTGGGGATCACGGTGTAGCCTTCGGCCTCCAGCTCCACCAGGGTGGCAGTGGCGATGGCCTCGATCTCCGGCACGATGTAGTGCGGCTTCTCCAGTTCGATGACGCGGCGCAGGGCCTCGCCGTCGAGCATGCTGATGACGTGGCTGCGATGGGCGACCTGCATGGCCGGCGCGTTCTCGTAGCGGTCGACGGCGATCACCTCGACGCCCAGGCGCTGCAGCTCGATCACCACTTCCTTGCCCAGCTCGCCAGAGCCGCAAAGCAGTACACGGGTCGCGCTCGGCGACAGCGGGGTTCCAATACGGGGCATCGGTGTTTCCTCGAAAGATGAAAGGTATTCACGCGGCCGGCGACCCATGGCCGCCGACTTCTTCAATGGGGCTGGATCAGGAACTGGCCAGCGGCCCGCGCGCGCTCCACGCAGCGCACCAGCACCTCGCGGCGCTCGGTGTTGTCCATGCGGCCCCAGCGGGTGATCTCGTCGACGCTGCGCTGGCAGCCGGTGCAGATGTCGTCATCGTCCAGCGCGCAGACATGCACGCAAGGCGAGGCGACGGGGCGTTCACGTTCCATCAGTCTTCCTGTTCGGCCAGTTCCCGTGCATAGCGCTGGGCGTTGTGCACGTAGTGCGCGGCACTGCCCTCGAGCATCTTCTTCTGCTGCTCGGTCAGCTCGCGGACTATTTTACCGGGCGAGCCCATCACCAGCGAGCCGTCGGGGATTTCCTTGCCTTCGGGGATCAGGGCGTTGGCGCCGATGATGCAGTACTTGCCGATCTTGGCGCCGTTGAGAACCACGGCGTTGATGCCGATGAGGCTGTAGTCGCCGACGGTGCAGCCGTGGAGCATGGCGTTGTGGCCGATGGTCACGCCCTTGCCGATGTTCAGCGCGAACCCCATGTCGGTGTGCATGACGGTGCCGTCCTGCACGTTGCTGTTCTCGCCGATGTGGATCAGCTCGTTGTCGCCGCGCAGCACGGCGCCGAACCAGACGCTGGCTCCGGCATCCAGGCGGACCTTGCCGATCACCGTCGCGTCGGGGGCGATCCAGCTGTCGGGATGGGTTTCGACACGGGCGTTGCCCAAGCGGTATTTCATCAGGCGCTCCTCGAAACGGGGCTCAGTTGAGTTTGACGAAGGTGGCCGGCGGCTCGCGCATCTCGATGCCGGCATCGAAGACCAGGTTGACCAGCTCCACCACCATGATCGCGGTAAGGCCCCAGATCTTGTACCGGCCGAACTGGTAGCTCGGCACATACCAGCTCTGGCCGAGGTAGTCGATGCGGTGGGTCATCTCGCGCGGGTCGCTGCGGAAGAACTCCAGGGGCACGCTGAAGACCGAATCGATCTCGCCGTCGTTGGCCTTGTACTCCACGTAGTCGGGCACGAAGCCGACATAGGGCGTGACCTGGATGCCATGGCGTGAGACCAGGGTACTGAGCGGGCCGATGACCTCGACCAGGCCGGGCGGCAGGCCGATCTCCTCCTCCGCCTCGCGCAGGGCGGTGTGGATCAGGTCGCGGTCCTCGGGGTCGCGACGGCCGCCCGGGAAGGCCACCTCGCCACCGTGGGTGGACAGGCCGCTGGCGCGCAGGGTGAGCACCAGCTCGGGTTCGGCGCTGCGGGTGATGGGCACCAGCACCGCCGCCTCGGGGAAGGAGCGGTCGGTCACCAGCGTCTTCGGGGAATAGCTCCGCACGCGGCGGTGCAGGTCATCCAACATGGATATTCTCGGCTTTTATTCTGCCGGGCATCATGGCACGAACCCGCAGGCCGCCCAACCCCCGAGCCGAGGTTCGAGGCTCCTCGCAGCCCCCGTCCCGCTTGCCGTGGGGCCCCCGGCCGCGCCAAGATTGCGCCCTCGACCCGAGGATTCCCGATGAAGTTCTGCAGCCAGTGCGGCGGCCCCGTGATCCAGCGCATCCCCGAAGGCGACAACCGCCTGCGCCATGTCTGCGAGCTATGCCACACCATTCATTACCTGAACCCGCGCATCGTCGCCGGTTGCGTGCCGGTCTGGGGCGAGCAGGTGCTGCTGTGCCGCCGCGCCATCGAGCCGCGCAAGGGCTACTGGACCCTGCCCGCCGGCTTCATGGAGAACGGCGAAACCATGGAGCAGGCTGCCGCCCGCGAAACCGCCGAGGAAGCCTGCGCACGGGTACGCGACCTGCAGCTCTATACCCTGTTCGACCTGCCGCACATCAGCCAGGTCTACACCTTCTTCCTCGCCCAGCTGGTCGACCTGGACTTCGCCGCCGGCGAGGAAAGCCTCGAAGTGAAGCTGTTCCACGAACGTGACATCCCTTGGTCCGAGCTGGCTTTTCCGACTGTCGGACGTACCTTAGAATGCTACTTCGCCGACCGTATCGAGCAGGTCTATCCGGTCCGCAACGAGCCGTTGGCACCCTTGCAGGCCTACTACAAGAAAGCCTGAACGCACTGCCGAATTCGAACACTCTGGGGATGCTGTAGAAATGCGCTGGTTGCTCCTTGCCTTCATCTTTTGCTTTACCTCCCTGTCCCACGCCAGCGCCGCCCCCAGCCTCGAAGGCAAGGGCATCGACAAGGTGCTGGTGGTCAAATCCGAGCGCAAGCTGTTGCTGATGAACCGCGGCAACATCCTCAAGAGCTACCGCATCTCCCTGGGCAAGCAGCCCAAGGGGCCGAAACTGCGCGAAGGCGACCAGCGCACGCCCGAGGGCTTCTACTGGATCGACTGGCGCAAGACCAGCGACAAGTACAACCTGGCGATGCACATCTCCTACCCCAATGCCCGCGACTCCCTGCAGGCGCGCCAGAAGGGCGTGCCCGCCGGGGGCATGATCATGATCCACGGCACCCCGCTGGACGAGGAGTACCCCGAGTGGTACTTCCACACCCTGGACTGGACCGAGGGCTGCATCGCCATGAAGAACGCCGACATGCGGGAGATCTGGAGCCTGGTGAAGGACGGCACGCTGATCGAAATTCGCCCCTGAGGGAGCGGAGCGACAAACAGGAAAAGGCGCCCAGGGCGCCTTTTTTGCGTTCAGTGGTTCCTGCGAAAGCGGAGACGGGCGACTCAGAACACCAGGTCGGACAGGCGCCAGACCTCATAGGCCGGCGTCTCGTAGGGATGAGCCTGCTTGAGGGCGCGCACGGCATCGTGGATCAGCTCGTCGGCAACGACCATCTCCACCTTCCACTCGGACACATGCTCCACCCGGCCCACCTCGCCGATGAAGGGATCGGCTTCGGCGAGCGGGCGGAACTGGCCCTGGCCCAGGCTCTGCCAGCAGCAACTGTCATAGGCACCGATTCGGCCACCACCCGCCGCGAAGACCGCTTTCTTGACGGGCTCGAGATGGGACTCCGGAACGTAGAAGCACAGCTTGTACATCAATCACTCCACAGGCAATTACAGGCTGGACGCTAGTGGCCAGATGATGCCACTGGAAGATGGCACTTCGCCAATACTTTGTCGCGACCAGCGTCACGATACCGGCATTCGACTGGCTACCGGTCAAAGTGTTCAGCGCCGCCATAGAGCAGTTGGCCATAAGCGGGGCCAGCCCGAGCGCCCTCCCTGGTGCATTGGGTTGCCGGGCCACGAGCGCGGCAGGCTCAGCCGCCCTGCCAGAACCGACGCCACTTGTCCCTCAGCGAGGGCGTGGCGGGCGCGTGGCTGCCATCGCAATACGGCAAGCGTCGCGATAGGCCGCAGCGGCAAAGAATGAGCAGTTGCTGACGTTCGATGTGAAGCGAGAGGCCCTGTCGGCAGTCGGAAGGGCAATCGGGAAGCCGGGGCGAGCGCCCGCAGCGGCAAAGCAGGAGGGTGGCGCCGGGTTCGACCCGGCGCACCTCCGGTAGCGAAGCGCCCTCCCCCGTGTCCGGAAGCGGGCGCTCGCCGGCGTCGTCAGTCGACCCAGACGCGGGCATTGCGGAACATGCGCAGCCAGCCGCCGTCTTCCTGCCACTCGTCGGGGCGCCAGGAGTTCTGCACGGCACGGAACACGCGCTCCGGGTGCGGCATCATGATGGTCACGCGACCATCGCGGCTGGTGAGGCCGGTGATGCCACGGGGCGAGCCGTTCGGGTTGGCCGGATAGCTCTCGGTGACCTTGCCGTGGTTGTCGACGAAACGCATGGCCACGCAACCGGACAGGTCGGCTTCCAGCAGGGCTTCCTCGCTCTCGAACTCGGCATGGCCTTCGCCGTGGGCGATGGCGATGGGCATGCGCGAGCCGGCCATGCCACGCAGGAAGATCGACGCCGACTCCTGCACCTGGACCATGGCCACGCGGGCCTCGAACTGCTCGGAGCGGTTGCGCACGAAGTGCGGCCAGAACTCGCTGCCCGGGATCAGCTCGTGCAGGTTGGACATCATCTGGCAGCCGTTGCACACGCCGAGGGCGAAGCTGTCCTTGCGCTCGAAGAAGGCCTGGAAGCCGTCACGGGCACGGGCGTTGAACAGCACCGACTTGGCCCAGCCCTCACCGGCGCCGAGCACGTCACCGTAGGAGAAGCCGCCGCAGGCCACCAGGCCCTTGAACTCTTCCAGGCTGACGCGGCCGGCGAGGATGTCGCTCATGTGCACATCGATGGCGGCGAAGCCGGCACGGTCGAAGGCGGCCGCCATCTCGACCTGGCCGTTGACGCCCTGCTCACGCAGCACGGCGACCTTGGGACGCGCGCCCTTCTTTATATAGGGAGCGGCGATGTCCTGGTTGACGTCGAAGCTGAGCTTCACCGACAGGCCGGGGTTGTCCTCGTCCAGCAGGACATCGAACTCCTGGTCGGCGCAGGCGGCGTTGTCGCGCAGGCGCTGGATCTGGTAGCTGGTCTCGGTCCACTGGCGCTGCAGCATGCGGCGCTCGCCGGCGAACACCGGCTCGCCGTTGAAGGCGATGGCGACGTCGGCACCGTTGACCGGCTGGCCGATGACGGCCACGCAGTCGCCCAGGCCGGCGGCGCTGAACTGGGCCAGCACTTCAGCGGTGGCACCCAGCTGGACCTGGATGACCGCACCCAGCTCTTCGTTGAACAGCACGGCCGCCAGCTCGTCGGCGGAATCGGCCAGGGCATCGAGCTGCAGGTCGAGGCCGCAATGACCGGCGAAGGCCATTTCCAGCACGGTGGTCAGCAGGCCGCCGTCGGAACGGTCATGGTAGGCCAGCAGCAGGCCGTCCTGGTTCAGGCCCTGGATCACGGCAAAGAAGGCCTTGAGGTCTTCGGCATCGTCGACGTCCGGCACGGCCTGGCCGAGCTTGGCGTAGGTCTGCGCGAGGATCGAGCCGCCCATGCGGTTCTGGCCGCGGCCGAGGTCGACCAGGATCAGGTCGGTCTCGCCCTTGTCCAGGCGCAGTTGCGGGTTGAGGGTGCGGCGTACGTCCTGCACCGGGGCGAAGCCGGAGATCACCAGGGACAGCGGCGAGGTCACGGACTTGTCCACGCCCTCGTCCTGCCAGCGGGTCTTCATCGACATGGAGTCCTTGCCCACCGGGATGGTGATGCCCAGCGCCGGGCACAGCTCCATGCCCACGGCCTTGACCGTGTCATACAGGCGCGCGTCCTCGCCCGGGTGGCCAGCGGCGGCCATCCAGTTGGCGGACAGGCGGATGTCGGAAATCTTCTCGATGCGTGCCGCCGCCAGGTTGGTGATGGTCTCGCCCACCGCCATGCGGCCCGAGGCCGGGGCGTCCAGCAGGGCCAGCGGGGTGCGCTCGCCCATGGCCATCGCCTCGCCGGTGTAGACGTCGAAGCTGGTGGCGGTGACGGCGCAGTCGGCCACCGGCACCTGCCACGGGCCGACCATCTGGTCGCGAGCCACGAGGCCGGTGATGGTGCGGTCGCCGATGGTGATCAGGAAGCTCTTGCTGGCCACGGCCGGGTGGTGCAGCACACGGCTGACCGCGTCGGCGATGTCGACGCTGGCGGCATCGAAGTCATCGCCCTGCTCGGCTTCGCGGGTCACGCTGCGGTGCATGCGCGGCGGCTTGCCCAGCAGGACGTTGAGCGGCATGTCCACCGGCTTGTTGCCGAAGTGGCTGTCGGCGACGGTCAGGTGCGGCTCCTCGATGGCCTCGCCGACCACCGCGAAGGGGCAGCGCTCACGTTCGCAGATGGCCTTGAAGCGCTCGAAGTCGGCGGCGTCCACCGACATCACGTAGCGTTCCTGGGACTCGTTGCACCAGATTTCCAGCGGGCTCATGCCCGGCTCGTCGTTGGGCACGGCGCGCAGTTCGAAACGGCCGCCACGGCCACCGTCGTTGATCAGTTCCGGCAGGGCGTTGGAGATGCCGCCGGCACCCACGTCATGGATGAACTTGATGGGGTTCTCGGCACCCAGCTGCCAGCAACGGTCGATCACTTCCTGGCAACGGCGCTCCATTTCCGGGTTGTCGCGCTGGACGGAGGCGAAGTCCAGGTCGGCGGAGCTGGCACCGGTGGCCATGGAGGAAGCGGCGCCACCGCCCAGGCCGATGAGCATGGCCGGGCCACCGAGGACGATCAGCTTGGCGCCGACCGAGATCTCGCCTTTCTGCACGTGCTCGGCGCGGATGTTGCCCATGCCGCCGGCGAGCATGATCGGCTTGTGGTAGCCGCGCACTTCTTCACCGTGGGGGGTGTCGATGGCCTGCTCGAAGGTACGGAAGTAGCCGTTCAGCGCGGGACGTCCGAACTCGTTGTTGAACGCGGCGCCGCCCAGCGGGCCCTCGATCATGATGTCCAGCGCGGTGACGATGCGCTCGGGCTTGCCGTAGGGCTTCTCCCAGGGCTGCTCGAAACCGGGGATCTGCAGGTTGGAGACGGTGAACCCGGTCAGGCCCGCCTTGGGCTTGGCGCCACGACCGGTGGCACCTTCGTCGCGGATCTCGCCGCCGGAGCCGGTGGAAGCACCGGGGAAGGGAGCGATGGCGGTCGGGTGGTTGTGGGTCTCCACCTTCATCAGGATGTGCACCGGCTCCTCGGTCGCCCCGTACTGGCGGGTCTCCGGGTTGGGGAAGAAGCGCCCGGCGGTGAAGCCCTCGATGACCGACGCGTTGTCCTTGTAGGCGGACAGCACGCCTTCGCGGTTCATCTCGTAGGTGTTCTTGATCATGCCGAACAGGCTCTTCTCCTGCGCCTGGCCGTCGATGTCCCAGCTGGCGTTGAAGATCTTGTGGCGGCAGTGCTCGGAGTTGGCCTGGGCGAACATCATCAGCTCGACGTCATGGGGGTTGCGCCCCATCTCGTTGAAGCTCTTCACCAGGTAGTCGATCTCGTCATCGGCCAGGGCCAGGCCCAGCTCGACGTTGGCGCGGGCCAGGGCATCGCGGCCACCGCCGAGGATGTCGACCACGGTCAGCGCCTTGGGCTGCGCGTGGCTGAACAGGCCGGAGGCCTCTTCCAGGGCGCCCAGCACCAGCTGGGTCATGCGGTCGTGCAGCGCGCTGGCGATCAGTTGCGCCTCGGTGTCGGAGAACTGGCCGGCGACGTAGTAGGCGATGCCGCGCTCGATGCGCTCGATCTTGGCCAGGCCGCAGTTGCGGGCGATGTCGGTTGCCTTGCTCGACCAGGGCGAGATGGTGCCCAAGCGCGGCAGGACCAGGAACAGGCGGCCGGACGGCTCCTGCACCGGGACGCTGGGCCCGTACTTGAGCAGGCGCGCCAGGACCTTTTCCTCGTCGGCGGTAAGAACGCCGGTGACTTCGGCAAAGTGGGCGAACTCGGCGTAGAGACCGGTGACGGCGGGAACCTTCTGGGTCAGTTGCTCGAGCAGTTTGCCGTGGCGAAAGGCGGAAAGGGCGGGGGCACCGCGCAGGATCAACATCTTCTGGACAGCCTCTGGGAAGGGGTGTGCTTAGAGGCCGTGCATTCTAGCGCAAAGCACCTGATTCCGGCACCCGTGCCGTACCGCTCGAAGCGGCCTTCCGAGGAGCGGCAGGGCGAGCGCGCATCGGCCGCAAACGCCCACCCCCGGGGGCCTGCGGCTAGCAGAGAAGATTTCCACTGTCGAGATATGGCAAGGATCGGGGTTTGCGTATACTGCGCCGATGTTCACCCCACCCGTGTTCCGCAAGCGTCGTGCCTTCTGGCTATTGGCGACCGGAATCCTCCTGCTGCTCGGAGGCTGCAAACAGCCGTCCACCCTCGAGCGCATTCAGGAGGAGGGTGTGCTACGCGTGGTCACCCGCAACAGCCCGGCCACCTATTTCCAGGACCGCAACGGCGAAACCGGCTTCGAGTACGAACTGGTGAAACGCTTCGCCGATGACCTGGGCGTCGAGCTGCAGATCGAGACAGCCGACAACCTCGACGACCTCTTCGCCCGCCTCGGCCAGGCCAACGGCCCGGTGCTCGCCGCCGCCGGCCTCGTCGCCAGCGATGCGCGCCAGCACGAGTCGCGCTTCTCCCACCCATACCTGGAAGTCACGCCGCAGGTCATCTACCGCAATGGCGAGCGCCGCCCTACCCGCCCGGAAGACCTCGTCGGCCAGCGCATCCTGGTGCTCAAGGGCAGCAGCCATGCCGAGCAACTGGCCGCGCTCAAGGTGCAGTACCCGGAGCTGAAGTACGAGGAGTCCGACGAAGTCGAGATCGTCGACCTGCTGCGCATGGTCGACGAAGGGCAGATCGACCTGACCCTGGTGGACTCCAACGAACTGGCGATGAACCAGGTCTACTTCCCCAACGTGCGCGTCGCCTTCGACCTGGGCGACGCCAGCAACCTGGCCTGGGCCGTCGCGCCCGGCGAGGACGACAGCCTGCTCGGCGAGGTCAACGGCTTCCTCGACAAGGCCAAGGAAAACGGCACCCTGCAGCGCCTCAAGGATCGCTACTACGGCCATGTCGACGTACTCGGCTACGTCGGCGCCTACACCTTCGCCAAGCACCTGCAGCAGCGCCTGCCCAAGTACGAGCAGCACTTCCGCCAGGCCTCCCAGGACAACCAGGTGGACTGGCGCCTGCTGGCCGCCATCGGCTACCAGGAATCCCTCTGGCAACCGACCGCCACCTCCAAGACCGGTGTGCGCGGCCTGATGATGCTGACCCAGGACACCGCCAAGGCCATGGGCGTGGCCAACCGCCTGGACCCCAAGCAGAGCATCGTCGGCGGCAGCAAGTACTTCGGCATGATCAAGCAGGGCCTGGCCGATGAGCTGCTGGAGCCGGACCGCACCTGGTTCGCCCTGGCCGCCTACAACATCGGCATCGCCCACCTGGGGGACGCGCGCAAGCTGGCCGAGGCCGAGGGCCTGAACCCGAACAAGTGGCTGGACGTGAAGCAGATGCTGCCGCGCCTGTCGCAGAAGCAGTGGTACCGCAAGACCCGCTACGGCTATGCCCGTGGCGGCGAAACCGTGCACTTCGTGCAGAACATCCGCCGCTACTACGACATCCTCACCTGGGTGACCCAGCCGCAGATGGAAGGCTCGCAGGTGGCCGAAAGCAACCTGCACGTCCCCGGCATCGACAAGCGCAAGCCCAGCGAAGACACCCCGCCGCTCTGACAGCGTACGGCGCGGCGTTCAGCCCTTCGGCGAACGCCGCGCCTTGAAGAACTCGCTGAGGATCGCGCCGCACTCCCCCGCCAGTACCCCGCCCTCCACCAGCACCCGGTGGTTGAGGAAGTCCTGGGTGAAGAACTGGCCACGGCTGATCGCCACCCCCGCCTTGGGCTCGGTGGCGCCATAGACCACGCGCGCCACGCGTGAATGGACGATGAGCCCGGCGCACATGCTGCAGGGCTCCAGGGTCACGTACAGCGTACTGCCCACCAGGCGATAGTTTTCCAGCGCCAGCGCCGCATCGCGGATGGCGACCATCTCGGCGTGGGCACTGGGATCGTGCCGGGAAATCGGGCAATTGAAGCCGCGCCCGATCACCTGGCCGTCCTGCACCAGCACGGCGCCGACCGGCACCTCGCCTAGGGCCGCGCCTTGTGCGGCGAGGGCCAGGGCCTCACGCATGAAGTCCTCGTCACGGCTGCGGTCGACGATCATCGGCTGGCGCATCTCAGGCCACCTCGATCGCGGCCATCAGGCCGGTCTCCATGTGGTCGATGACGTGGCAATGGAACATCCACACGCCGGGGTTATCGGCCACCAGGGCGATGCGCGCGGTCTCGTTCTTGCCCAGCAGGTAGGTGTCGGTGAAGTAGGGAATGATGTCCTTGCGGTCCGAGCCGATCACCTTGAAAGCCATGCCGTGCAGGTGGATCGGGTGCAGGTACTGGGCCATGTTGCGCAGCTCGAAGATGTAGTGGCCGCCCTTCTTCAATGTGGCGATGGGGCGGTCGGCGCAGGTCTTGTCCTGGATGTCCCAGGCCTTGCCGTTGATCTGCCAGTAGTTGCTCGGCCGGCCGGCGGCGCTGGTCAGGGTCGCGGCCCATTCGAACTTGAAGCTGAGGGTCTCGGCCTTTTCCAGGTCCGGCTCCGGCACCGGGTTGGCCGGCAGCGCGGGCGGCCAGTCGCCGGCGGCCTCCTCGGTGGCGATGCTTTTCAGCGTCGCCAGGCGCAGCGGCCCGTTGCGCAGCGGCAGTTCCTGGCCGGCGGCGGGCACCTTGAGCGCCAGCTCGATGCGCATGCCCGGGCCAAGCCAATACTCCTTGCCCAGCTCGCGCGGTGCGATGGGGTGGCCGTCCAGCGAATAGATGCGCACCTCCGCGCCCGGCATGTTGAGGCGGTAGGTGATGGTGCTGTCGAGGTTCAGCAGGCGCAGGCGCACCACCTGCCCGGCGGGCAGCTCCAGGGTCGGTGCCGGCGTGCCGTTGATGGTGGTCAGGCGCCCACGGGTGCCTTCGCGGGCCGCCTCGCGGGGCACGCTGAACTGGGTGAAGGCGCCCTCCTCGTCCACGTGCCAGGTCTTCAGGCTGAGCACGCGCTCGTGACGAAAGCCGCTGGGCTCGCGCTCCTCGACTATCAGCGGGCCGACCAGGCCGCGCCCCAGCTGCTCGGCGCTGGACAGGTGCGGGTGGTACCAGAAGCTGCCGGCGTCATCGGTGCGGAAGCGGTAGTCGAAGTATTCGCCCGGCAGCACCGGCAGCTGCGAGACGTAGGGCACGCCGTCCATCTCCAGAGGCAGGCGGATGCCGTGCCAGTGGACGGTGGTGGGCTCGTCGAGCTTGTTGATGAAGCGCACGCGCAGCCAGTCGCCCTGGCGTGAACGCAGCTCCACGCCCGGCGCCTGGCCGCCATAGGCCCAGGCCGGGGTGACGTGGCCGGACACCAGTTCCAGGTCCAGGGGCGCTGCGATCAGCTCGTAGTCGTGGGTCTTGGCATCGAGGTTGCGGCCCAGCCAATAGCGGGTGCCGCCGGCGCCCAGGCCGACCACGCCGAGGCCGACCAGGCCGCCGAGAATCTGTCTGCGGGTGAATGACACGGAATCCAGGCTCCTGTGAGTAATGCTTCGCGGGGCCATCAGGCGGTGCGTTGTCGCTCTGCGGCGACAGGAAGGCCGGCCTGCATGGGCCGGCTCACGGGTGGCACATTCTGGCACAGCCCCCTTGCATCAGGGCAGCGCCGGGCCGTGGCCAGATGCCACAGCCGCCTAGCGGTTGCGCCCCAGGTAGGCGCGGGTGGTCAGCAGGTACACCGGCAGCCCGGACACCAGCACGATCAGCGCGGCATAGGGCGCGGCGGCGGCGTACTCCAGGTTGGCAGTGTGCGACCAGACGGCGGTGGCCAGGGTGTCCAGGCCGGTCGGGCCGAGGATCAGGGTGGCCGTCAGCTCCTTCATGCAATCGAGGAACACCAGCACGAAGCCGGCGCCTATGGCCGGGAAGATGATCGGCAGGGTCACCCGCAGGAAGGCCCGGAACGGCGTCTGGCCGAGGGTGCGCGCGGCCTCCTCCAGCTGCGGCGAGGCCTTTTCCAGCGCCACGCGGATGGGCGACTGGGCCATCGGCATGAACAGCAAGGCATAGGCCACCAGCAGCAGCAGCGTGGTCTGGTAGAGCGCCGGCGCATACCCCAGGGCGAAGAACACCAGGGACAGCGCGATCACCAGCCCCGGCAACGCGTGCAGCAGGAAAGGCAGGCGCTCGGCCAGGCGCGCCAGGCGCCCGTGGTAGCGCACCACCACCAGCCCCACCGGCAATGCCAGCAGGCAACTGATCAGCGCGCCGCCGAAGGACAGGTACAGCGACGACCCCAGGGTGCGCAGGATGTCCATCAGCGGGAAGGCGGCCGAGCTGCCCTCGTGGATCCAGAAGCCGAGCATGGCCAGCGGCGTGCCCGAGCCGACCACCACCAGTGCCACCAGCAGCGCCTGGATCGGCCAGTCCCACAGCCCCAAGCGCACCGGCGCGGTACGCCGCGCCACGCCTTGCCCGGTGCGGGCGAAGCCGCGCCCGCGCAGGCGCAGCTCCATGCCCATCATCAGCATGCACAGGGCCAGCAGCAGCGCCGAGAGCATCGCCGCGTTGGCGTTGCTGAATTCCAGCTCGAACTGCTGGTAGATGGCGGTGGTGAAGGTCTGGTAGCGCATGATCGACGGCGCGCCGAACTCCACCAGCATGTGCAGCGCCACCAGCAGCCCGGTGCCCATCAGGGTCGGCCGCAGCAGCGGCAGGGTCACCCGCCAGAACACCTGGCGCCGGGTGTAGCCGAGCATGCGCGCGGACTCTTCCAGCGCCGGGTCGAGGTTGCGCAGGGTCGCCACCACCGGCAGGTAGATCAGCGGGTACTTGGACAGGATCATCACCAGCGCCGTGCCGCCGAGGCCTTCGAACACCGGGCTGATGGAAATCCACGAGAAGCCGGCGACGAAGGCCGGGATCGCGAACGGCAGGCACAGCAGCACGTTCCACTGGCGGCGCCAGCGCAGGTCGCTGCGTTCCACCAACCAGGCCAGCGCCAGGCCGAGCAGCACGCAACCGGCGGTCACCAGCACCATCAGCTTCATGGTGTTGGCCAGCAGGTGGAACACGAAAGGGCGCCACAGCAGTTGCCAGGCGGTGTGCCAGCCGGACTCCCAGCTGCGCACGGCGACGTAGAACAGGGGCAGCGCGGCGACCAGCAGCAATGCCAGGACCGGCACCTGCAGCCAGATGGGCGGGGTGCGGCGACGGCGGCCGAGGGGTTTCGACGCCGAGGCCGCCAGGGCCGGGTCCAGGACTTCGGATTGCATCAGTTCAGCCCGACCTCGCGCTCCAGCTCAAGGGCGTCTTCCGCCAGGCCGATGTCGGCGGCGGTGAGCTTGGGCGGGCGCAGCTGGTCATAGGGCTTGAGCAGCGGGTCGGCCGGCACCTTCTGGTTCACCGGGTACTCGGCGGACTGGCTGAGGATGGCCTTCTGGCCCTCTTCGCTGAGCATGAAGGCGACGAACTGCTGGGCCTCCTTCGGGTGCTTGCTGGCCTTCACCACCGCCACGCCGGACACGCTGGCCAGGCCGCCGGCATCGCCGTCGGCGAAGTAGTGCAGCTTGCTCTTGAGCTCGCCCTTCTCTTTCTTCAGGGCCATCCAGTAGTAGCTGTTGATCAGTGCGGCGGCGACTTCGCCGTTCTCCACCGCCTTCATGGCGATGACGTTGTTGGTGTAGGTGGAGCCGAAGGCCTTGAGGCCGGTCAACCACTCCTCGGCCTTCTCGCGGCCCTGGAGCTTGATGATGGCGGCCACCTGGCCGAGGAACTCACCGCTGCTGGGCACGAAGGCGATCTTGCCGCTCCACTCCGGGTCGGCCACCTCGAGCACGCTCTGCGGCAGGGGCTGGTCGCCCAGCTCCTCGGGGTTGTAGGCCAGCACGCGCACGCGCGAGGTGACGCCGATCCAGTTGCCGGCGGGGTCGGCGAACTGCGGCTCGACCTGCTTCAGGGCACTGTCGTCCACCTTGGCCAGCAGGCCCTGGCCGGCCAGCTTGATCAGCGGCGGTGCCTCTTCGGTGTAGATGATGTCGGCGGGCGAGCGCTCGCCCTCCTCGGCGATCTGGTTGGCCAACTGGCCACCACCGCCCTTGCGGATGCGCACCTGGATGCCGGTGGCTTTGGTGAAGGCCTCGGCGACGGCCTTGCCGGTCGCTTCGTGCTGCCCGTTGTACAGAGTCAGGGTCACTGCGTCGTCGGCCCGAGCCGCCAGGGGCAGCAGCAGGCCGAGGGACAGAACACCCGCGCCGCAGGCGCGGGCCAACGCAGTTACGAGACGTGCCGACATAAGCCACTCCTATCAACTCAGCAATAATCGGAAACGATTATACGGACCAACTGCGCTTCATTCTCAAGAAAAGGCTGCGACAGGTTGCTGCGGCAGATGAGAGGAAGCCGGGGCAGATATGAAAAAGGCGCGGACCGCATGCGGTCCGCGCCTCCGACGCTGGCCTTCAGGCGCGCGCCGTCATTCCCACTCGATGGTCGCCGGCGGCTTGCTCGACACGTCGTAGGTGACGCGGGAGATGCCTTCGATCTCGTTGATGATGCGGTTGGAGACCTTCTCCAGCAGCTCGTAGGGCAGGTGCGCCCAGCGCGCGGTCATGAAGTCGATGGTTTCCACGGCACGCAGGGCGACGACCCAGGCGTAGCGACGGCCGTCACCGACCACGCCGACCGATTTCACCGGCTGGAACACCACGAAGGCCTGGCTGGTCTTGTGGTACCAGTCGAAGGCACGCAGCTCCTCGATGAAGATGTGGTCCGCGCGGCGTAGCAGGTCGGCGTACTCCTTCTTCACCTCGCCGAGGATGCGCACGCCCAGGCCCGGGCCCGGGAACGGGTGGCGGTAGACCATGTCGTAGGGCAGGCCCAGTTCGAGGCCGATCTTGCGCACCTCGTCCTTGAACAGCTCGCGCAGCGGCTCGACCAGCTCGAACTGCATGTCTTCCGGCAGGCCACCGACGTTGTGGTGGGACTTGATCACGTGGGCCTTGCCGGTCTTCGCGCCGGCCGACTCGATCACGTCCGGGTAGATGGTGCCCTGGGCGAGGAACTTCACGTCCTTGAGCTTGGTGGCTTCCTCGTCGAACACCTGGATGAAGGTGCGACCGATGATCTTGCGCTTCTCTTCCGGGTCGGAGACACCGGCCAGGCGGCCCAGGAACAGTTCCTCGGCGTTGGCGCGGATCACCTTGACGCCCATGTTCTCGGCGAACATGGCCATCACCTGGTCACCCTCGTGCAGGCGCAGCAGGCCGTTGTCGACGAAGACGCAGGTCAGCTGGTCGCCGATGGCCTTGTGCAGCAGGGCTGCGACCACGGAGGAGTCGACACCGCCGGACAGGCCCAGCAGCACCTTGTTGCTGCCCACCTGGGCGCGCACGGTGGCGATGGCGTCGTTGACGATGTTGGAAGGGGTCCACAGGGCTTCGCAGCCGCAGATGTCCAGCACGAAGCGGGAGAGGATGCGACCGCCCTGCTTGGTGTGGGTCACTTCCGGGTGGAACTGCACGCCGTAGTAGGCACGCGCGTCATCGGCCATGGCGGCGATCGGGCAGCTCGGGGTGCTGGCGAGGATGTGGAAGCCCTCGGGCATGGCGGTGACCTTGTCGCCGTGGCTCATCCACACGTCCAGGCCCAGCACGCCGTCCGCGTCGACATGGTCCTCGATGCCGTCGAGCAGGCGGGCCTTGCCGACCACGTCGACACGGGCATAGCCGAACTCACGCAGGTCGGAACCCTGCACCTTGCCGCCGAGCTGCTCGGCCATGGTCTGCATGCCATAGCAGATGCCGAACAGCGGAACGTCGAGATCGAACACCGCCTGCGGGGCGCGCGGGCTGTTGGCCTCGTGCACCGACTCCGGGCCGCCGGCCAGGATGATGCCCTTGGGCGCGAAGGCGCGGATGGCATCGTTTTCCATGTCGAACGGGTGGATCTCGCAGTACACGCCGATCTCGCGCACGCGACGGGCGATCAGCTGGGTGTACTGGGAGCCGAAGTCGAGGATCAGGATGCGGTGGGCGTGGATATCTTGATGAGCCATGAGCTTTCCTTCGGAAAGAGCTTGAAGCGGAAAGCCGGAAGCTGGAAGTGCAGGGCGAAAGTCATGCTTCCGTCCTCCAGCTTCCAGCTTCCGGCACCTGTTACGCGGCCCCTTAACCTACGCGGTAGTTGGGCGCTTCCTTGGTGATCTGCACGTCATGCACATGGGACTCGGCCATGCCGGCCCCGGTGATGCGCACGAATTCCGGCTTGGTGCGCATCTCCTCGATGGTGGCGCAGCCGGTGTAGCCCATGGAGGCGCGCAGGCCGCCCATCAGCTGGTGGACGATCGCGGACATGGCGCCCTTGTAGGGCACGCGGCCTTCGATGCCTTCCGGGACGAGCTTCTCGGCACCGGCGGAGGAGTCCTGGAAGTAGCGGTCGGAAGAACCCTGGGCCTGGGCCATCGCACCCAGCGAACCCATGCCGCGGTAGGCCTTGTAGGAACGGCCCTGGAACAGCTCGACCTCGCCCGGCGCCTCTTCGGTACCGGCCAGCATGGAGCCGATCATCACCGCGGAGGCGCCGGCGACGATGGCCTTGGACAGGTCACCGGAGAAGCGGATGCCGCCATCGGCGATCAGCGGGACGCCGGTACCGGCCAGGGCGGCGGCGACGTTGGCGACCGCGGAGATCTGCGGCACGCCGACGCCCGCGACGATGCGGGTGGTGCAGATGGAGCCCGGGCCGATACCGACCTTGACCGCATCGGCGCCGGCTTCGGCCAGGGCCTTGGCCGCCTCGCCGGTGGCGATGTTGCCGCCGATCACCTGCACCTCGGGGAAGGTCTGCTTGACCCAGCGGACGCGGTCGATCACGCCCTTGGAGTGGCCGTGGGCGGTGTCGACGATGATCACGTCGACACCGGCGTTGACCAGCGCGGTGACGCGATCACCGGTATCGGCACCGGTGCCGACGGCGGCGCCGACGCGCAGGCGACCCTGGTCGTCCTTGCTGGCCAGCGGGTAGGCCTTGGCCTTCTCGATGTCCTTGACGGTCATCATGCCCTTCAGGCTGAAGGCGTCGTCGACGATCAGGACCTTCTCGATGCGGTGCTTGTGCAGCAGCTCGCGGACAGTGTTCTTGTCGGCGCCTTCCTTGACGGTGACGAGCCGCTCCTTGGGCGTCATCACCTCGCGGACGCGGGCGTCCAGGCGGTTCTCGAAGCGCACGTCACGGGAGGTGACGATGCCCACCAGATCACCGTTGGACAGCACCGGTACACCGGAGATGTTGTGCTGGCGGGTCAGCTCGAACAGGTCGCGCACGGTGGCGTCGGCCTCGATGGTGATCGGGTCCTTGACCACGCCGGCCTCGAACTTCTTCACCTTGCGGACCTCGGCAGCCTGCTGCTCGATGGTCATGTTCTTGTGGATGATGCCGATGCCGCCTTCCTGCGCCATGGCGATGGCCAGGCGGGCTTCGGTCACGGTATCCATCGCGGCGGACAGCAGGGGGATGTTCAGTTCGATGCCGCGCGTCAGGCGGGTCTTGAGGCTGACGTCCTTCGGCAGGACCTCGGAATACCCCGGGATCAGGAGTACGTCGTCGAAGGTGAGGGCTTCTTGGCTGATGCGCAGCATGGCGGGGCTCCCAGGCGGGAAAATTGGAAGCGCGGCATTATATCTCAGCTGTGATGGCGCGCTCAATGAAACCGTTACCCTCGGCCTCACCTTCTTCACTGCCGTACCACCCTTTCCGATGGAGTGCCATCCCGCATCTGCAGGATAGCGGCGCCGCGCCGGGCCTTCCGATACTCCGTCGTGACGCTGCGCCCCAGGCGGGGCGCATTCGCCGACGCCGATAACGACAAGAATAAAGAGTGGGAACCATGCGCCAGCCCCTTGCCCTCCATCCGCCACCCGCCGACTCGACGCTGGCCGATCCCCCTGGGCAACGCAACGGCCGTGCCTGGTTCCGCCGCAAGCGCAGCACCGGCGATCCGCGACCGCCCCACCCTGCCAGGCTC
>NZ_QKRU01000062.1:0-42858 GCF_003234055.1 Pseudomonas sp. 57B-090624 | reverse complement strand
GGGGACGAGCGGCATGGATGCCGCGAGAGGCGCGCCAGGCCATGGATGGCCCATCGCGCCGGCCCCCGATAGCGACGATGGAGTGAGGGAACCCCGGCGAAGCCGGGGCCGGATGATGGGGCAAGCCCTTTTGGTTCCTTTTCTGGCGACTGAGAAAAGGGACTCGCCCGGGGGGGCGAAACCAGAAACATCACCAGAACTCGACAATCAGCTGAGCTCAAATCCTCTAGCAACACTTAACGCCGACAGAGCCAATGAATTCGCGCCCACGAGGGCGGCGGATGGACTCGACCTTCGCGAGCAGAGCTCGCTCCTACGAGGTAACAACGCTGCGGAGGCGCCTGGGGGCGTAGCGGGAAAGTGGGGCATCCCTGCCCCGGGAGCCGCACCCTCCTGCGTGGCTCCGCCGCCCATGCCAGGTCGCTATCGGTTGAACCGCTCCGCCAGGCTGTGCAGGTACTCGGCCATATGTTCGAGGTCCTGGCTGATCTGCGCGCCTTCCTGGGCCTGCCCGGCGCTGTGGTCGGAGAGCTGGGCGATCCGCGTGATCTGCCGGCTGATGTCGTCGGCCACGTGGCTCTGCTGTTCGGACGCGGCGGCCATCTGCTGGCTCATGCCGGTGATGCGGGTCACCGCCTGGCTGATGCCGTCGAGTGCCTTGCCGACGGCCTCGACGCTGCCGACGCTGTCACGGGAGATTTCCTCGCCCCGGTTGGCGGTGGCCACCGCGCGGTCGGCCCCGGAGCGCAGCGAGGCGATGATCTGGTGGATCTGCTCGGTGGACTGGCGGGTGCGCGAGGCCAGCGAGCGCACCTCGTCGGCCACCACCGCGAAGCCCCGGCCCTGCTCGCCGGCCCGCGCCGCCTCGATGGCGGCGTTGAGCGCCAGCAGGTTGGTCTGCTCGGCGATGGAGGTGATGACGTCGGCCACGCTGCCGATGGACTGGGTGGAGTTGGCCAGCTCGTTCACCGCCTGGCCGATCTCGCTCACCGCGCTGGCCATGTGCTGCATGGCGCTCAGGCTCTCCCCGGCCAGGCCGCGCCCCTGCTGCGCCAGGCGGTCGGCCTCCTCGGCGGCATGGGCGGTGTTCTGCACGTTGTGCGAGACCTCCTGGATGGTCGCCGCCATCTGGTTGATGGCGGTGGCGGACTGGTCGGTCTCGGAGCGCTGCTGCTCCAGCAACTCGGCGCTGGAGCGTGACAGCCGGGAGGAGTCCGAGGCCCGCAGCTTGACGTTGATGCCGGCATCCTCCAGCCGTGTGAGGGCCGTCTGCAGGCGCGCTTCCTCGCTGATCATGGCCATGTCCAGCAGCGCCTGCGCGCCTTTGTTGCTGGAATAGGTCAGCGACACCAGGCCGCTGGTGAAGGCCTTGGGATGCTCGGCCAGGGTGCGGCGGATGGTCTGCCGCTTGCTGTAGAGCTGGTAGGAGCCGAGGGCGAACATGGTCACCAGCATCAGGGCGATGAGCGCCGGACCGCCAATGAGCAGATGACCGCCGAGGATCACCAGGGTGGCGAGGATCACCGGCCAGGAACGGACCAGATCGTAGGTCCAGTACTCGATCCAGGGCACCGGCGCCTTGCCGGCCCGCAGGCGCGCGTAGAGGGCATCGGCGCGCTGCACCTGCTCGCGGGTGGGCAGCGAGCGCACGGACTCGTAGCCGACCATCTGGCCGTTCTCGTACACCGGGGTGACATAGGCGCTGACCCAGTAGAAGTCGCCGTTCTTGGAGCGGTTCTTCACCAGGCCCATCCAGGGCTTGCCCTGCTTGAGGGTGTCCCACATGTGGCCGAAGACGGCGGGCGGCATGTCGGGGTGGCGCACCAGGTTGTGCGGCTGGCCGAGCAGTTCCTCGCGGGAGAAGCCGCTGATCTCCACGAAGGCGTCGTTGCAGTAGGTGATCTTGCTGCTGAGATCGGTGGTCGAGATCAGGCGTTCGGTGGCCGGGAAGGTTCTTTCACGCTGGGTGACGGGTAGATTCTGGCGCATGCGCAAATCCCTGTGATTGGTACGTGTGTACGTCCTGGCCCACAGAAATTAGGTCTAGCACAGGCTTGCAGGGCCGCCAGAGGCACCAGCCATTATTTTGGCATCAACGCGCAGGGCGCTTCGCAAGCGTCAGGGAAACGCCAGCGAAGCGGCGGTCAGCGCAGGTTCAACTGGGCCCGCAGCAGGTCGCGGAAGGTGACGATCAGGGGCTCGCGGGCGCGGCCCCGGCGCAGGATCATCGAGAACGGCGCCTGGTAGCCGAAGGTGGCCGGCAGCAGGCCGCGCAGGCGCTGCTGGTCGACCCAGGGCTGGGCGTAGTGCTCCGGCAGGTAGCCGATGTAGGCGCCGGAGAGCACCAGGATCAGTTGCGCCTCCATCGATTCCACCGTCGCCGCGCTGTGCTTGAAGCCGTGGCGCGCCAGCTCCGCCTGGCTCCAGTAGCCGCGCCCGACCATGCGCTGCTGGGTGATGACCTCGGCGGGGATGCGCCGCTCGGAAAACAGCGGGTGGCGATCGCTGCAGTAGAGCCAGTGCTGCTCGCGGTACAGGGGCTGGTAGACCAGGCCGTTCATGCGCGTGGAGAAGGCGCCGATGGCCAGGTCCAGGCGGTTCTCCAGCACGCCGAGCTGCAGGTCGTAGGGGCTCATCACCGAGAGGTGCAGGTGCACGGCGGCGTGTTCGCGGCTGTAGGCGCCGATGACCTCGGCCAGCGGCAGGGCCGGGTCGCTGACGGTGGAGTCGAGCACGCCCAGGTTGAGGGTGCCGCGCAGCTCGCCCTTGAGGGAGGCGGAATAGCGCTCGAAGCCTTCCAGCTCGCCGAGCAGGCGCAGGGTCTCCTGGTAGAACAGCTCGCCCTTGCTGGTCAGGCTGAAGCCGCCCCGGCCGCGATGGCAGAGGGTCAGGCCCAGGTGCCCTTCGAGCTGGCTCATGTAGGTGCTGATGGCGGAGGTGGAGAGGTTCAGCTCCTGCTGCGCGGCGGCGAAGCCCTGGTTGCGCACCACGGTGGCGAAGATGCGCAGCAGCTTGAGGTCGGGGAGGGTGTTGGACATGGGGCTCCGGCAAAACTATCGGCTATGGGGCTCGGTGGGAGCGAATTCATTCGCGATGCGGGCCGCAGGCCCGCCCAGGCGCCGCTTTGCGGCGTTTCGCGGATGAATCCGCTCCCACGATCACGACGCGCCTACGACAGATCGGCGCAGTCTACCCGTTGCGGATAGTTTAGAAATACCTGAAGTGATTATTTGCCCGTGGGGATTCTTCCCGCATCGCCAGGTCACCAGAATCGCCCCACGACAACCACAACAAACGTGAGGCCACCCCGTGGACAAGAAACTCCACCAGCCCCTGGGCGGCAATGAAATGCCCCGTTTCGGCGGCATCGCCACCATGCTTCGTCTTCCCCACATCCAGACCCCCGCCGAGCTCGATGCCCTGGACGCCGCCTTCGTCGGCGTGCCGCTGGACATCGGCACCTCGCTGCGCTCCGGCACCCGCTTCGGCCCCCGCGAGATCCGCGCCGAGTCGGTGATGATCCGCCCCTACAACATGGCCACCGGCGCCGCCCCCTTCGATTCGCTGAACGTGGCCGACATCGGCGACGTCGCCATCAACACCTTCAACCTGCTCGACGCCGTGCGCATCATCGAGGAGGAGTACGACCGCATCCTCGGCCACGGCATCCTGCCGCTGACCCTCGGCGGCGACCACACCATCACCCTGCCCATCCTCCGTGCCATCAAGAAGAAGCACGGCAAGGTGGGCCTGGTGCACATCGATGCCCATGCCGACGTCAACGACCACATGTTCGGCGAGAAGATCGCCCACGGCACCACCTTCCGCCGCGCGGTGGAAGAGGACCTGCTCGATTGCGACCGCGTGGTGCAGATCGGCCTGCGCGCCCAGGGCTACACCGCCGAGGACTTCAACTGGAGCCGCAAGCAGGGCTTCCGCGTGGTGCAGGCCGAGGAGTGCTGGCACAAGTCCCTCGAACCGCTGATGGCCGAGGTGCGCGAGAAGGTCGGCGGTGGCCCGGTGTACCTGTCCTTCGACATCGACGGCATCGACCCGGCCTGGGCGCCCGGCACCGGCACCCCGGAGATCGGCGGCCTGACCACCATCCAGGCGATCGAGATCATCCGTGGCTGCCAGGGCCTGGACATCATCGGCTGCGACCTGGTGGAGGTCTCCCCGCCCTACGACACCACCGGCAACACCTCCCTGCTGGGCGCCAACCTGCTGTACGAGATGCTCTGCATCCTGCCCGGCGTGGAGCGTCGCTGAGCATGGACCGCCACGCCCAGGTCATGGAGGCCGCCAGGGAACTGGTGGCCGCCTTCGCCCGCAACGACACCGAGGCCTATTTCGCCGCCTTCAGCGAGGACGCCAGCTTCCTGTTCCACACCACCCCCGGTGTGCTGCAGGGCCGCGCGGCCTACCGCGAACTCTGGGATGCCTGGCAGCGCGAGGGTTTCCGCGTGCTGGGCTGCGAATCGCGCAATCCGCTGCTGAGCCTGCAAGGCGAGGTGGCGATCTTCATGCACGACGTGGTCACCCGCCTGCGTGTGGGCGGCGAGGCGATCACGAGCCTGGAACGGGAGACCATCGTCTTCCGCCAACAACAAGAACAGGGCCGTTGGCTGGCCTGTCACGAGCACTTGTCGGCCATGCCGGAGCACCTGCCCCAAACCTGATGAGGCTCCCCCGGGAGAACAACGATGCATAACAACAATAACGAGCAAAGCCTGACCCGAATCGAAACCTTCGGTGTCGAGCAGATCCCCGACCACGAACGCAACGCCAGGCCCGTCGACCTGTTCCGCATGATCTTCGGCGGCGCCAACACCTTCGCCACCGCCGTGCTGGGCAGCTTCCCGGTGCTCTTCGGCCTGTCCTTCGAGGCGGGCGTGTGGGCCATCCTCCTGGGCGTGGTGGTGGGCTCGCTGATCCTCGCGCCGATGGGCCTGTTCGGCCCGCTCAACGGCACCAACAACGCGGTCTCCTCCGGTGCCCACTTCGGCGTGCACGGGCGGATCGTCGGCTCCTTCCTTTCGCTGCTCACCGCCATCGCCTTCTTCTCCCTCTCGGTGTGGAGCTCGGGCGATGCACTGGTCGGCGGTGCCAAGCGCCTGATGGGCCTGCCGGAAACCGACCTGACCCTGGGCCTGGCCTACGGCCTGTTCGCCGTGCTGGTGCTGACGGTGTGCATCTACGGCTTCCGCTTCCTGCTGTGGGTCAACAAGGTCGCGGTGTGGAGCGCCAGTGCGCTGTTCCTGCTGGGCATCTTCGCCTTCGCCGGCCCCTTCGACACCAGCTACGCAGGCTCGGTGCAGGTGGGCAGCGAGGGCTTCTGGGCCGCCTTCATCGGCGCCGCCCTGCTGGCCATGAGCAACCCCGTGTCCTTCGGCGCCTTCCTCGGCGACTGGGCACGCTACATCCCCCGCGAGGCGAGCAAGGGCCGCATCATGGCGGCGGTGATCGCTGCGCAGCTGGCCACCCTGATCCCCTTCTTCTTCGGGCTGGTCACCGCGACCATCGTCGCCGTGCAGGCACCGGACTACATCGCGCAGAACAACTACGTCGGCGGCCTGCTGGCCGTCTCGCCCACCTGGTTCTTCCTGCCGGTGTGCCTGATCGCGGTGATCGGCGGCATGTCCACCGGCACCACCTCGCTGTACGGCACGGGCCTGGACATGTCCTCGGTGTTCCCGCGCCTGCTCAACCGCGTGCAGGCCACGGTGATGATCGGGCTGATGTCCATCGCCTTCATCTTCATCGGCCGCTTCGCCTTCAACCTGGTGCAGAGCGTGTCCACCTTCGCCGTGCTGATCATCACCTGCACCAGCCCCTGGATGGTGATCATGATCCTCGGCCTGGTGATCCGCCGCGGCTTCTACTGCCCGGACGACCTGCAGGTCTTCACCCGTGGCGAGAGTGGCGGCCGCTACTGGTTCCACAACGGCTGGAACTGGCGCGGCATGGGCGCCTGGATTCCCAGCGCGCTGGTGGGCCTGTGCTTCGTCAACCTGCCGGGGCAGTTCGTCGGCCCGCTGGGCGAGCTGGCCGGCGGCATCGACGTCAGCCTGCCGGTGACCCTGGGCATGGCCGCCCTCCTCTACCTGGCGCTGCTCAACCTGTTCCCCGAGGCCGCCGAGGTCTACGGCCCCAAGGGCCCGCGCTGGGTACGCGTGAAACGCGCCAGCGCCACCGGCCTGGTTGACGCCAGCGCCGCCTGAACACACCCGATACACCGGCGGCCAGGGTCCGGCCGCCGGCGACGCCACCGACCCGGGGACTGCCGCCCCGGTGCATCACCGATGGATCGACCGCGAGCCACGCACCCTCGGGCCTGACCCGCCCGAGCTACAACAATGAGAAAGAGAGAGCTGAACAATGGCCTTGGATATCTTCGTCGTACTGCTTTACGTAGCCGCGATGCTCACCCTGGGCTGGTACGGCATGCGCCGCGCCAAGACCCGTGACGACTACCTGGTGGCCGGGCGCAACCTCGGCCCGGGCTTCTACCTCGGCACCATGGCCGCCACCGTGCTCGGCGGCGCCTCCACCATCGGCACCGTGCGCCTGGGCTATGTCCATGGCATCTCCGGTTTCTGGCTCTGCGGCGCCATCGGCCTGGGCATCGTCGGCCTCAGCCTGTTCCTCGCCAAACCGCTGCTGAAACTGAAGATCTACACCGTCACCCAGGTACTGGAGCGCCGCTACAACCCCGCCGCGCGCCATGCCAGCGCGCTGATCATGCTGGTGTACGCGCTGATGATCGGCGCCACCTCGACCATCGCCATCGGCACCGTCATGCAGGTGCTGTTCGGCCTGCACTTCTGGGTCGCCATCCTCATCGGCGGCGGCGTGGTGGTGCTCTACTCCACCATCGGCGGCATGTGGTCGCTGACCCTGACCGACATCGTGCAGTTCCTGATCATGACCGTCGGCCTGGTATTCCTGCTGATGCCCATGTCCATCAGCGATGCCGGTGGCTGGAATGCCCTGATGGACAAGCTGCCCGCCAGCTACCTGGACTTCACCGCCATCGGCTGGGACACCATCGTCACCTACTTCCTCATCTACTTCTTCGGCATCTTCATCGGCCAGGACATCTGGCAGCGCGTGTTCACCGCCCGCAGCGAGGGCGTGGCCAAGGTGGCCGGCACCGCCGCCGGCCTCTACTGCATCCTCTACGGCCTGGCCGGTGCCCTGATCGGCATGGCCGCCAAGGTGCTGCTGCCGGACCTGGACAACGTCAACAACGCCTTCGCCAGCGTCGTCGAGCACAGCCTGCCCAACGGCATCCGCGGCCTGGTCATCGCCGCCGCCCTGGCCGCGCTGATGTCCACCGCCAGCGCCGGCCTGCTGGCCGCCTCCACCACCATCACCCAGGACCTGCTGCCGCTGCTGCGCAAGGGCCACGAGGGTGGCAACGGCGACGTGCACGAGAACCGCATCGCCACCCTGCTGCTGGGCCTGGTGATGCTCGGCATCGCCCTGGTGGTCAGCGACGTGATCAGCGCCCTGACCGTGGCCTACAACCTGCTGGTGGGCGGCATGCTGATCCCGCTGATCGGCGCCATCTACTGGAAGCGCGCCACCACCGCCGGCGCCATCACCAGCATGGTGCTCGGCTTCGTCACCGTCCTCGCCCTGATGGTCAAGGACGGCCTCGACGCCAACACACCGATCTACTACAGCCTGGCCGTCGGCCTGGTCAGCTTCGTGCTGGTCAGCCTGCTGTCCCGCCGCCCGGCGGCCAGCACCAGCCTGGCCTGAGTTTGCGTGAACGGCCGCACCATCCCGGCGGCCACCCTTGGATTCCGGCCTGCGCCCGCAGGCCGGGATTCGTTTTATCAGTCGAGTGGGTCCCCGCTTTCGCGGGGTTCCACTGAAAGAGCAAGGAACCTGCCATGACCACCTGCGGTGAATTCCTCGTCAAGCAACTGCAAGCCTGGGGCGTCGACACCGTGTTCGGCATCCCCGGCGTGCACACCGTCGAGCTGTATCGCGGCCTGCCCGGCAGCGGCATCCGCCACATCACCCCGCGCCACGAACAGGGCGCCGGCTTCATGGCCGACGGCTACGCACGCGTCTCCGGCAAGCCGGGCGTGTGCTTCATCATCACCGGGCCGGGGATAACCAACATCACCACCGCCATGGGCCAGGCCTACGCCGACTCCATCCCCATGCTGGTGATCTCCAGCGTCAACGAGCGTTCGCGCCTGGGGCTGGGCAACGGCTACCTGCACGAGCTGCCCAACCAGCGCGCCCTGGTGGCCGGCGTCGCCGCCTTCAGCCACACCCTGATGAGCGTCGAGGAACTGCCGGCGGTACTGGCCCGCGCCTTCGCCGTGTTCGACAGCCAGCGCCCGCGCCCGGTGCACATCGAGCTGCCGCTGGACATCATCACCGCCCCCGCCGACCACCTGCGGGTGCAGCCCCGCGCCGCCCTCTCGCGCCCGGCCCCGGCCATGGCCCAGCTGCGTGATGCCGCCAGCCGCCTGCGCAACGCCAGGCGCCCGCTGCTGCTGCTCGGCGGCGGCTGCGTGGAAGCCCAGGCGGAGGCCCGCGCCCTGGCCACCGCGCTGGACGCCCCCACCGCGCTGACCATCAACGCCAAGGGCCTGCTGCAACCCGACCACCCGCTGCTGGTGGGCAGCAACCAGTCGCTGGTCCCGGTGCGCCAGCTGGCCCTGGACGCCGACGTGGTGCTGGCCATCGGCACCGAGCTGGGCGAGACCGACTACGACGTGGTGTTCGACGGCAACTTCCGCATCGGCGGCGAGCTGATCCGCATCGACATCGACCCGCAGCAACTGGTGCGCAACCACACGCCGGCCCTGGCCATCCACAGCGATGCCCGCCTGGCCATGCGCGTGCTGCTGGCCGAGTTGCCGGCGCGCGAGGCCAGCACCAGCAGCCCGGGCGCACAGCGCGCCGCCGGGGTACGTGCGCAACTGGCCGAGGACTTCTCCGGCTGGGCGCACTACCGCCGGCTGTTCGAGTGCATCCTCGACACCCTGCCGGACGCCCGCTTCGTCGGCGACTCGACCCAGACCGTGTACAGCGGCAACCACCTGGTGGAACTGGACGGCCCGCGCCGCTGGTTCAACGCCTCCACCGGCTACGGCACCCTGGGCTACGGCCTGCCGGCGGCCATCGGCGCCAAGCTGGCCGAACCGGGCCGCCCGGTGATCAGCCTGATGGGCGACGGCGGCATCCAGTTCACCCTGCCGGAACTGGCCAGCGCCGTGGAAGCGCGGGTCGGGGTCATCGTCCTGCTGTGGAACAACCAGGGCTACGGCGAGATCAAGCGCTACATGGAACGCCGCGACATCACCCCGCTGGGCGTGGACATCTACACCCCGGACTTCATCGCCATCGCCCGCGGCTTCGGCTGCCAGGCGGAGAAAGCCCGCGACCATGCGCACCTGCAGGAACTGCTGCGCAATGCCCCGGGCGACCGCCCGCTGATCATCGAGGTCGCCGAGGCCCCGCCCTTTGCACCGTGAAACCGGGCTACGTGCGGGGGCGTTTCGCGAATGAATTCGCTCCCACAGTCGTAGGGTGGAGGTCGCTCTTTACCTCCACCAGGCGGAGCCGGGTGCTGCACGCGCCTGTGCCGTAAACGCCACCTCCATGGCCTGCACCGGACAGGTATGCTGCCCCCACAACCACAACAAGGGAGCCCCCGATGAAGATCGTCAGCCGCGACCGCTGGTTCGAGGTCGAGCACCTCTACGAGGGCGTCAGCCTGATCAGCGAGCCCTATGTGCGCCCCTTCTACCGCTGCAACCTGTGGCATGTGCAGGGCCGCGACCGCGACGTGCTGGTGGATTCGGGCTCGGGCCTGGTCAGCCTGCGCGAGCAGTTGCCCTGGCTCACCGAACGCCCGCTGCTGGCGGTGGCCAGCCACACCCACTTCGACCATATCGCCGGGCACCACGAGTTCGACCAACGCCTGGTGCACCCCGCCGAGGCGGACATCCTCGCCATGCCCGATGGCGACAACACCCTGGCCCGCGCCTTCGTCGGCGACGAGATGTTCGAGGCGCACCCGGACTGCCCGCTGTGCTATGCCGAGTACCGCGTCAAGGCAGCGCCGGCCACGCGGCTGATCGAGGAAGGCGATGTGCTGGACCTGGGGGACAGGACGCTCGAGGTGCTGCACACCCCCGGGCATTCACCCGGTGGCATCAGCCTGTGGGAAGAGCGGACCGGCACCCTGTTCAGCGGCGATATCGTCTACGACGGGCCACTGATCGAGGACGCCTACCATTCGAACCTGGATGACTACGCGAAAAGCCTCGCACGGCTGCGCGAACTTCCGGTTCGCACCGTGCATGGCGGGCATTTCCCGAGCTTCTCCGGGGAGCGTCTGCGCGAACTGATCGGTGCCTGGTTCAAGGCGCACGACTGACCGCGCAGGCGACCCGCACAAGGCGCCCTAGCGGCGCCGGCGTTGCTCGGCCAGACGACGCTGCTCGTCGCTGCGTACGGGGATGGGTTGCAGACGCGGGCGCTCGCTCAGCCCAAGGGTCACGGACAACTGCCAGGCGATATGGCTCAGCCAAGCTTTCATGGGCCCCTCCAATCGATCAAAAGGTTGGTCGGGCGGCCCGAGTCAGGTTGGCCGCCCTCGGCGAACGGAACGATTCCGCTGCCAAGTACAGAGTAGTCCTGCCGCGCCAAAGCGAAAATGCCCTGGATCAAATTTACCCTCAGGGTTCGGCACGAACCTGCCACAAGCTGTTGCCGGCATCGTCCGCCACCAGCAGCGCGCCGCTGGGCAGCACGGCGATGCCCGCCGGGCGACCGAAGACCTCGGCCTTGTCCGCATCCTTGACGAAGCCGGTGAGGAAATCCTCCGGCGCACCGGCCGGTTCACCGTTCCTGAAGGGCACGAACACCACCTTGTAGCCGGCGAGCGCGCGGCGGTTCCACGAGCCGTGCTGGCCGATGAAGGCGCCCTCGCGGTAGCGCTCGGGGAAGGCCTGCTGGGTGTAGAAGGCCAGGCCGAGCGATGCGGTATGCGCGCCCAGGGAGAGTTCGGGCCTGCGCGCCTTGGCCACCAGGTCCGGGCGCTTGCCGGCCAGGCGTGGGTCCTCGTGGGGGCCGAAGTAGGCGTAGGGCCAGCCATAGAAGGCGCCCGCCTCCACCTTGGCCAGGTAGTCCGGGACCAGGTCCTCGCCGAGGTTGTCGCGCTCGTTGACCACCGTCCACAGGTCCTGCGTGCCCGGTGCCCAGCCCATGCCCACCGGGTTGCGCAGGCCGCTGGCGAAGATGCGCTCGCCGCTGCCATCGGGGTTGATCTCGAGGATGTTGGCGCGGCGCTCTTCCTCCTGCATGCCGTGGTCACCCAGGTTGCTGGCCGACCCCACCGAGATGTAGAGCTTGGAATTGTCGGCGTTGGCGAGGATGTTGCGCGTCCAGTGGTTGTTGTAGCCGCCGGCCGGCAGGTCGAGGATCTTCTCGCCCTCGCCGTGGATCTTCAGGTCACCCGGCTGGTAGGGGTAGCGCCACAGCGCATCGGTGTTGGCCACGTAGAACCAGTCGCCCACCACCTGCATGCCCAGCGGCTGCCTGAGGCCGTCGAGGAAGGTCACCCGCTGCTCGGCCACGCCGTCGCCGTCGGTATCGCGCAGCAAGGTGATGCGGTCGGCGCTCCTGCCGTAGTTCTGCGATTGCAGCTTGCCGTCCTTGCGCGCCTTTTCCCGGGCCTTGTCGTCCTTCAGCTCGGTGTTGGCCTCGGCCACCAGCACGTCGCCGTTGGGCGTCACGTACAGCCAGCGCGGGTTGTTCAGCTCGCCGGCGTAGCGGTTGACGCGAAAGCCCTCGGGGGCGACGGGCGCCTGCCCATCGGCCCAGCCCTGGACCTTGCTGTAGTTCTTCACCTTGTGGGTCGGGTCGGGGGGCGGCAAGGCGTCATCGGCACGGGCGAAGCCGGCCAGGACGATCACCAGGAACAGCCCGGCGGCAAGGCTGAAGACGACATTGAGGGGATTGGGCTCGCCCATGGCTCGGTCCTTTTCGTGTGAGGGGCACACTGCATCGACCGGGCCCTGCCAGCAGGGTTCAGGGAATATTTCTGCAACGCCGGCAGGCCCGTCCCAGAGCGCCGGGACGGGCCTGCCGCTGCGTCAGCCGCGCGCCTTCACCGCGCGCTGGTTGGAGAGGTAGAGGTTGTCCGGCTGCAGCGCCTCACCGGTGGCGACGGCGGCGAGCCATTGCTCGGTGCTGGCCACGGCGGCGAAACCGGTGTGGGAGACCAGGGTGAACACCCGGTGGATCTCCTCGGCGCTGGCCGAGCCGAGGTCGTTGGCGAAGGGCACCGAGCCGGTGGCGTCATGCAGCAGCTCGACGTTCCAGCCTTCATGGCGGGCCTGGCGCGCGGTGGACTCGTCGCAGTGCTGGGTCATGTAGCCGACGATGGTCAGGGTGTCGATACCGCGCTCGCGCAACCAGGGGCCCAGGTCGGTGCCGGTCAGGGCGCTGGGCAGGGTCTTGCGTACCTGAAGGTCGTGGGCGCGGTCGGCCACCAGCGGGTGCAGTTCGGCACCGCGGCTGCCCCGGGCGAAGATCGGCGAATCCTCCGGCGCCAGGTGCTGCACCAGCACCACGGGGATGCCGGCGGCGGTGGCGGCGTCCATCGCCCGGCCGATATTGGCCAGGGACTGGTCCACGGGCGGGTACTCGATCAGCAGGTCGCCACTGACGTATTCGTTCTGCACATCGATGACGATCAGCGCACGCTTCGGCTGGGCCATGGTGGAGCTCCTTGTGGTGATTGGACTGGAGCGCATTCTTCGCCCTGGCGCCCTCGACGGGTGAGTGGCCCGACTGCCAACTTCCGCTAATATCGGGCCAACCCAAGGAGCCCCCGCCCATGCAGGAACACGTGATAGTCGTGGTCGCGTTCGACCGCATCATCCCCTTCCACCTTTCCGTGCCCTGCCTGGTATTCGGCGAGACCTGCCCGGAGATGGCGCCCTTCGACCTGCGCGTGTGCGCCGCCGAAGCAGGCCCGTTGCGCACCACCGCCGGCTTCACCATCGCCGTCGAGCTTGGCCTGGAGGCCATCGCCAGCGCCGACACGGTGATAGTGCCCAGCTGGCGCCACCCCGACGAACGCCCGCCGCAGGCCCTGCTGGACGCCCTGGTCGCCGCCCACGCGCGTGGCGCGAAGATGGTCGGCCTGTGCCTGGGCGCCTACGTGCTGGCCGAAGCCGGCCTGCTCGATGGCCGCCGCGCCACCACCCACTGGGCCTGGGCCCGCGACTTCGCCGAGCGCTACCCGCAGGTGCAGCTGGACCCGGACGTGCTCTACCTCGAAGACGGCGAACTGCTGACCTCGGCCGGCACCGCCGCCGGCATCGACTGCTGCCTGCACCTGCTGCGCCAGCACTGCGGCGCCGAGACCGCCAACCGCGTGGCCCGGCGCCTGGTGGTGCCGCCCCACCGCCAGGGCGGCCAGGCGCAGTTCATCGAGCAGCCCCTGCCGACGAGCCCGCGCGACGACCGCCTCACCTGCGTGCTGGATTGGGTGCGCAGCAACCTGGAGCAGGAGCACAGCCTCGACAGCCTGGCCCAGCGCGTGCTGATGAGCCGGCGCACCTTCAGCCGCCACTTCCGCCAGCTCACCGGCAGCACCCTTGGCGAGTGGCTGCTGGCCGAGCGCCTGGCCCTGACCCAGCGCCTGCTGGAGAACACCGACCAGAGCGTGGAAAAGATCGCCACCCTCGCCGGCTTCGGCTCGCCCGTCTCGCTGCGCCACCACTTCGGCCGCGCCTTCGGCGTCTCGCCCTCGGCGTGGCGGCAGAGTTTCCAGGGGAGCGTGGCGTAGCCCGCGATCGGCTCACCGTAGGTTGGCGCCGAGCACAGCGAGGCCCAACGCTGGGTATCGGGCCTCGCGCAGGGGTCGAGTCTGATCGCGGATGAATCCGCTCGCACGATCTGGCGCCGCTGGGCGAGTAAAAATCCACGTTCTTAGAACGTGGCTTTGCTTTTTGCTCCCTGGAAGGGGCGCATCAGACCTCGGAACATGCAGCCGCCACTCACTCCAGACGTAGGGTGTGCTGCGCGCACCTCGGACTCGCCGGAAGCACCTCGCGGAGGTGCGCACGGCACACCCTACGGCACGCGTTCATCCTGCTGGGTTCTTAATTCAAATCGCCACAGGCAGAGCCGATGACTTATGAACACGCCCGAAGGACGTGGTTTCCCACGCTCAAATAAATTCGCCCCTGCAGGCAAGGGTTACGCGGGTTGCATGGGCTCCACGCCCATCACCTCGATCCAGGCCTTGAGGTTGGCGCCGAGCATGCCCTTGCGCCACATCAGCCAGGTGGTGGTGTGGTCGAAGGGTTCGGCCAGGTGATGCACCGCCACCGCTTCGCGGCCGGGCAGGGTCTCGAGCATGGACAGCGGCATCAGCGCCACGCCGCCACCGGCGACCACGCAGGCGAGCATGCTGTGGTAGGACTCGATCTCCATGATCTGCCCCATGGGCACCCGCGCGGCGGCGAACCAGCTTTCGATGCGTTTGCGGTAGGAACAGCGCGGGCGGAAGCTGAACACCGACTCGCCCTGCACGTCCGCCGCCGAGGCCACCGGGGCGTGGCCGAGGCTGGTGATCAGCACCAGGGTCTCCTCGAACAGCGGCAGGCCGTCCAGCTCGGCGTAGTCCATGGGGCCGTCCACCAGTGCCGCGTCGAGCCTGCCACTCACCAGCCCCTCGACCAGCTCGCCGCTGGGCAGCGTCTGCACCTGCAGGTTGACCGCCGGCCAGCGGCGGTGGAAGCGCGCCAGCATTCCCGGCAGGTGGATGGCCGCGGTGCTGTACATGGAGCCGATGACGAATTCGCCCGCCGGCTCACCGCCCTTGAGCGCTGCCTCCGCCTCGGCCTGCAGCCTGAACATGCGCTCGGCGTAGCCCAGCAGCACCTTGCCCTCGGCGGACAGCTGCAGGCGCTGGCGTTCGCGCAGGAACAGGTCCACGCCCAACACCTCTTCCAGCTGGCGCAGGCGGGTGGAGAGGTTCGACGGCACACGATTCATGCGCACCGCGGCCTTGGCGATGGAGCCTTCTTCGGCGACCGCCTGGAAGATGCGCAGCTGACTGAGTTCCACGGCAAACATTCTCTTTAGTTGAACAAGTTGTTCTTTATTATTCGTTTTAACTGAACAAGTCAAAACCCTAGCATGGCCTCCATCGCCACTCCGGAGGCCGCCATGTCGCCCATCATCCGCATCCTCGCCAGCACCCTCGCCCTGTTCGTCGCCATGGGCGTGGGGCGCTTCTCGCTCACCCCACAGCTGCCGCACCTGATCGCCGAGGGCCAGGTGGACCTCACCGGCGCCGGCCTGATCGCCGCCGCCAACTACCTCGGCTACCTGGTGGGCGCCCTCGATGCCCTGCGTGCCACGGCGCCGGCCCAGGCCCGTCGCCGCCTGTTCGGCGGCCTCTGGGCGGGCGTCGCCATCACCCTCGCCTCTGCCTGGGCGTTCGGCTTCTGGCCCCATGTGGCGCTGCGTTTCGCCGCCGGCGTGGCCAGCGCCTGGGTGCTGGTGGTGCTCACCGCCCTGGCCGCCCAGGTGGCGGTGCAGGCCGGCCGCCCGCGCCTGGCCGGGCTGATCTTCACCGGGCCGAGCCTGGGTGTGCTGGCCACCGGGCTGATGGCCCTGGCGCTGAACCTGCTGGGCCAGGGCTCGTCCAGCGCCTGGCTGCTGTACGGCGTGACCGCGCTGGTGCTGACCGCAGCCATCCACCCGCTGCTGCCGCGTCCGCAGGAGCGCGCCAATGCCGCGCTGCAGCCATCGGGCCCGCGCCCCAAGGCCTTCTACCCGCTGCTGGTGGCGTACTCGCTGGTGGGCATCGGCTACATCATCCCCGCCACCTTCCTTTCGCAGATGGCCGCCGCGCAGTTCCACGGCCAGTGGCTGGCCGACCTGTTCTGGCCCGCCTTCGGCCTCATCGCCACCCTCGGCGTGCTGCTGGTGAGCCTGCGCCGCCCGGGCTCCGGCAACACCGGCCGCTGGCTGGTGGGCGCGCTCTGGCTGCAGGCGCTGGGGGTGCTGGCCTGCCTGTTCCCGGGGATGACCGGCCTGGCGCTGGGGGTGATCTTCTGCGGCGGCCCCTTCCTCGCCAGCATGCTGCTGGTGATGCAGCGGGCCCGGGAGATCGACCCGCTGGGCCACGCCCGCAACGTCGGCCTGCTCACCGCCGGCTTCGCCCTGGGCCAGCTCGGCGGCCCGCTGCTGGCGGCCCTGAGCAGCCACTTCAGCGGCGGCCTGCGCCCCGCCCTGCTGCTCGCCGCCGGCGCCCTGCTGCTGGCGGGTGGCTTGATGCTCAGGGCGCGGGAAGAGGTGAAGGTGGAAGCCGTGGCGGCGTGCCGGGGGTGAGCGAGCGATAACCGGCCGCTCCGCATCGATGGGTTTCGCGGAGCTCTACCCATCCTACAAAGCCTCCCATGCACGCTTCGTAGGATGGCGTAGAGCGAAGCGAAACCCATGCGGTTGCGCGCCCACCAGCCCCCTTTGCGCAGCGCGCTCCCGGGCTGAAGCCCGGGCTACAGGTTGCCTGCTACGGCGTCGCCGGGAAGGCGTCGCGCTCTTCCTCGCGCAGGGTGAGCACGCGAAAGCCGGTTTCGGTGACGAGGATGGTGTGTTCGAACTGGGCGGAAAGGCTGCCGTCGCGGGTGATGACGGTCCAGCCGTCGGCGAGGGTGCGGACGCTGCGGCGGCCCTGGTTGATCATCGGCTCGATGGTGAAGGTCATGCCCGGCTGCAGGCGCAGGCCCGTGCCGGGATGGCCGACGTGGACCACCTGCGGGCTTTCGTGCATCTGCCGGCCGATGCCGTGGCCGCAATACTCGATCACCACCGAGTACCCCGCCTCCTCGGCACGGCTCTGGATGGCGTGGCCGATGTCGCCCAGCGTGGCGCCCGGGCGCACCAGGCGGATGGCGTCGTAGAGGCACTGCCGGGTGGTGTGCACCAGGCGCCGGGCGTCGTCGCTGATGGTGCCGAGGCAGTACATCTTGCTGGTGTCGCCGTAGAAGCCGTCCTTGATCACCGTGACGTCGACATTGACGATGTCGCCCTCCTGCAGCACCTCTTCCGCCGAGGGCCAGCCGTGGCAGACCACCTGGTTGACCGAGGTGTTGACGGTGAAGGGGTAGCCGTACTGGCCCTTGCTGCCGGGGATGGCCTTCAGGGTTTCGACGATGTAGCGCTCGGCGAAGGCGTCGATCTGCGCGGTGGTGACGCCGGGGACGATGAAGTCATCCAGCGCCTCCAGCACCCGTGCCGCCAGGCGGCCGGCGACGACCATGCGCTCGACCTCGGCGGCGTTCTTGAGGGTGACCTTGCTCACTCCACCGCCTCCACCGGCGGCGTGGCGGAGAGTTCCAGCTCGCGGGCCTCTTCCATCAGGCGCTTGATGATGTCGGCGTAGGTCAGCTCCGGCTGGGTCTCGGCGAGCATGCCGATGCGCATCCAGTGCTCGGCCTGGGCGTTGATGGAGCGGGACATGGCGCGGCAGGCGATGCGCGCCTCTTCGTGCAGTACATCGGAAATCTTGACGATACCCATGGCAATCGATCCATATACGAAACGCTACATAACATAGCATTTCATTTTTTAATCGCAAATGAGAAAGGGCCGCGGTGCGGCCCTTCTTTGCTGCTCGCCATCACCTGGGACAGCGATGGGTTTCGCTTCGCTCAACGCCATCCTACGGCGCGAGCGCGGGCGCCTCAGGTGCCGGTCTTGATCTTGGTCCAGGTGCGGGTACGGATGCGTTCCAGCTTGGGCGGCAGCATCTCCACCGAGAACAGCTTGGCCTGCACCTCGGCCGGCGGGTAGACGTTGGGGTTGTCACGCAGGGTGGGCGAGATCAACCCGTCCGCCGCCTGGTTGGGGTTGGCGTAGGCCACGTGGTCGGAGATGGGCGCCACCACTTCCGGGCGCAGCAGGTAGTTGAGGAAGGCGTGGGCCTGCTCGACGTTCTGCGCGTCCCTGGGGATGGCCAGCACGTCGAACCAGGCGGCGGTGCCTTCCTTGGGAATGCGGTATTCCACCTTCACCCCGTTGCCGGCTTCCTCGGCGCGGGCAGCGGCCTGCATGGCGCCGCCGGACCAGGCCAGGGCCACGCAGATCTCGCCGTTGGCCAGGTCGCTGACGAACTTCGAGGAGCTGAAGTAGGTGACGCTCGGGCGCAGGCGGGTGAGCAGTTCCTCGACCTTGGCGTAGTCCTCGGGGTTGCGGCTGTTGGGCGGCAGGCCCAGGTAGTGCAGCACCTCGGGGATCACCTCGGTGGGCGAGTCGAGGAAAGCCACGCCGCACTGCTTGAGCTTGGCCAGGTTGTCGGGGTTGAAGATCAGCTCCCAGGAATCCACCGGTGCGTTCTCGCCCAGCACCGCGCGCACCTTGTCGAGGTTGTAGGCGATGCCGTTGGTGCCCCACATGTAGGGCATCACGTACTGGTTGCCCGGGTCCTTGGCGGCCAGCACCTTGAGCAGCGCCGGGTTGAGGTTCTTCCAGTTGGGCAGCTTGCTCTTGTCCAGGGGCTGGAACACGCCGGCCTTCATGTAGTTGGGCAGGAAGCCGTCGCTGGGCACCACCAGGTCGTAGCCGGAGTGGCCGGAGAGCAGCTTGGCCTCCAGCACCTCGTTGCTGTCGTAGACGTCGTACTTGGGGGTGATGCCGCTGTCCTTGCGGAAGTTCTCCAGGGTGTCCGGGGCGATGTAGTCGAACCAGTTGTAGATGCGCACCACGGGCTCGGCGGCGGCGTTGAGGGAGGCGCCCAGCAGCGCCAGGGCGACGAGATGGCGGGCGTTCATCGGGCCACCTCCTCAAAGCCCTGCAGCACGTTGACGGCGTTCACGCCGATGGCCTCCACCGCGTAGCCGCCTTCCATGATGAACAGCGTCGGCAGGCCGAGGGCGGCGATGCGCCGGCCCATGGCCAGGTAGTCGGGCGAGTCCAGCTTGAACTGGGAGATGGGGTCGTCCTTGTAGGTATCGACGCCGAGGGAGATCACCAGCGCGTCCGGCGCGTAGGCGGCGATCTTGCCGCAGGCGTCCTCCAGCGCGGCGGCCCAGCCGTCCCAGCCGGTGCCGTGGGGCAGCGGGTAGTTGTGGTTGCAGAGCGCGCCTGCGCCTTCGCCGCGTTCGTCGGCGTGGCCCAGGTAGTAGGGGTATTCCACCAGCGGGTCGCCGTGGATGGAGGCGAAGAGCACGTCGCCGCGGCTGTAGAACAGCTCCTGGGTGCCGTTGCCGTGGTGGTAGTCGACATCGAGGATGGCCACGCGGCGCGCGCCCTGGTCGAGGAAGGCCTGGGTGACGATGGCGGCGTTGTTGAAGAAGCAGTAGCCGCCCATGAAGTCGCTGCCGGCGTGGTGGCCCGGCGGGCGGCACAGGGCGAAGGCGGTGTTGGCGCCGTTGCGCATGTGGTCCTGGGCAGTGAGCGCGACCTGCGCCGAGCTGTAAACGGCCTGCCAGGTGCCGGCGGTGATGGGCGCCTCGGTGTCGAAGCAGTAGTGGCCGAGCTGGCCGTGCAGCGCGGTGGGGATGGGCCCGTCACGGCGTAGGCGGCGCGCGGGGAAGGTGCTCGGCAGCATGTCGCAGCTGTGGCCTTCGGCGGCCCAGCGCGCCCAGGCGCCCTTGAGGAAGTCCACGTAGGCGGCGTCGTGCACCCGCAGGATGGGTTCCAGGCCGAAGTCACGGGGCTCGATCACCTCGCCCAGCGCCTGGTGGCGCACCCGCGCCAGCACGGTGTCCGCACGGCTGGGCATCTCGAAGCAGGGCTGGAGCTTGCCGTCCACCAGTTCGGACTGGCCGAAGTGGAGACGATGGTCGTCGCTGTACACGGTCAGCATGCCGGGAACCTCATCTTGTTATGGGTGGATGGATTCTGTGGCCGATCGTGGCCCCTTGCGCAGGGGGACGGGCGGCCAATAGGGGATCGAAATGGCCAACCTGACTGGCCACAGGGTTGCGGCCGGGCAGGCTCCGACAGTTCTGACATGACAACTGCATTGCCGTCCTACAAGGGGCTTGGGCAGCATCCCGCTCCGTTGCGACCCAGGTTGCAACCTGGGCTTAGAACCCCAGCCAATACAGATGAGGCGCGCCATAAGCAGGATCGACAGGAGACCTTCCTGTCGTTCCTGGCTGTCTATGGCGGACTGTGCAAGGGGGGCTCACGCCCGCCCGGTTATCTGCCTTAAGGAGCTGCATCATGACCAACCGCTATTTCGACACCCTCCGCTTCTTCCGCTACCGCCGCCTGCTGCGTGCCACCCTCATCCAGTACGAACCCTGGTTCGCCGCCCGCGACCTCGCCCGCCTGATGGGCATCCACTTCGGCGACAAGGTCCAGGCGCGCCTCGACCCCGACCAATGGCGCCTCGGCCTCATCGCCGCCGGCGACGGTACGGTGGGCGAGGAAATGATGGTCAGCGAATCCGGCGCCTACGCCCTCCTCCAGCGCCACTTCCCCCACCCCGAGAACCGCAACCTGCGCCAATGGCTCACCCAGGAAGTGATCCCGGCGCTGCGCCAGGCACGGGCGATCGCCTGACTCCTCGCATGGGCCATCCCGGGCTGAAGCCCGGGCTACCCGGTGCGCAGGGCCACCGGGTAGCCGGTGCCACCCCACCGAGCCGGATGTACCGCCCCACCTTCACTGGATCCCCGCGTTCGCGAGGATGACGGGGTTACCCGAACCTCCCCGCCCCCCACATTGCTTGCGGCCGCATTGTGTTCAGTGGGCCCCCGCGAACGCGGGGGCCCACTGAACACAATGCGGACGCAAGCAATGTGGGGGGCGGGAAACGGCAGCGGTGGGCTGAAGCGGAGCACCGCCCGACCCACCCCACGCGTCACGTGTGGGTTCAGCGCGATTGGGGGCTCCGCTTGGTGGATGGGAGAAGCGCCATCCACCCTCCCCCCCGGGTTGGCCTGCGCCGGGGCTCAGCCGCGGAACTGGCTGGGGGGTTGGCCGCTCCAGCGCTGGAAGGCGTGGCGCAGGCTGGCGGTTTCGCTGAAGCCGAGTTCTTCGGCGATGCGGTAGATGGGCAGCTCGCCCTGCTGCAGCAGTTCCTTGGCGCGGGCGAAGCGCAGGTCGTCGAGCAGTTGCTGGTAGCTGGTCTGCTGCTGGGCCAGGTGGCGGCGCAGGCTGCGGGCGGAGCAGTTCATGGCGCGGGCCAGTTCCTCCAGCCCCGGCGGCGCGGCCAGGCGCTGGGCCAGTTGCTCGCGCACACGCTCCAGCCAGGCGCGGCGGGTGGCGAATTCGGCATTCTGCCGGCGGCACTGTTCGAGCATTTCCCGGTGGGTGACCGGGTCGGCCAGGGGCAGCGGGCGCTCCAGCCACTCACGGGGGAAGCCGAAGCCGCTGCGCGCACGGCCGAAGCGCGGGGCGCGGTCGAAGGCCTGGCGGTAGAGCGGCGCGGCGCCGGGTGGCTCAGGGTAGTCCAGCTCCAGCGCGGCCACCGGCAGCGGCTGGCCGAGCAGGTCGGCGCAGATCACCCGCAGCGAGCCCAGGCAGAGTTCGGTGTTGAAGGGTTTCAGCGCCTCGCGCTCGCCGTAGCCGCTGGCCAGCAGCCAGGCCAGGTCGCCCTCTTCCACCAGGCGCAGGTGGAAGTAGGTGCCCAGCAGCACCGGGTAGCCGAGGCCGATGCGCAGGGCCTCGCCCAGGGTGGGCGCCGAGAGCAGCGCGTAGCCCAGCAGGCCGTAGGCGGAGATGCGCGTGCGCTGGCCCAGTTCCAGCCCCTGCGCGGGGGTGTCGGCGAGGCGCAGGGCGTTGGCGAACACCTGCTGCTCCTGCCCGGGGTTGATCAGCCGTTGCAGGGCGCGCAGGTCGTCCTCGGTGATGCCGCTGCCTTCCAGCAGGCTGGCGGCGTCGATGCCGCGCTCACCGAGGCAGGCCACGGTGAGCGTCGACATGTGCAGCGAGTTGAGCCAGGTGGCCCGGGAGAACAGCGGGTCGCCCATGGCCTTCAGGCCGTCACTGGATGGCGTCCGGGCGCTCCTTGCGCCGGTAGGGGAAGACGTCGATCACCTTGCCGGCGCGGATGGCGTCCTGGAGGCTCTTCCAGTAGTCGGCGTCGTAGAGGTCGCCGTGCAGCTGGTTGAACAGCTTGCGCTGGCCGATATCGGCGAACAGGAAGCGCGGGAACTCCTCGGGGAACACGTCGTGCGGGGCCACCGAATACCAGGGCTCGGAGGACATTTCGTCCTCGGGGTAGCGCGGCGGCGGGATGAAGCGGAAGTTGACCTCGGTGAGGTAGCTGATCTCGTCGTAGTCGTAGAACACCACGCGGCCGTGACGGGTGACGCCGAAGTTCTTCAGCAGCATGTCGCCGGGGAAGATGTTGGCGGCGGCCAGCTGCTTGATGGCCAGGCCATAGTCGTCCAGCGCCTCGCGCACCTGGGGCTCGCTGGCGCTTTCCAGGTAGATGTTCAGCGGGGTCATGCGGCGCTCGGTCCAGCAGTGGCGGATGAGCACGGTGTCGCCTTCCAGCTCGACGGTGGACGGCGCCACCTCCAGCAGCTCGGCCAGGCACTCGGGCTCGAACTTGGCCTTGGGGAAGCGGAAGTCGGCGAACTCCTGGGTATCGGCCATGCGCCCGACGCGGTCGACGCTCTTCACCAGGCGGTACTTCTCGATGACGGTGTTGCGGTCGACGTTCTTCGACGGCGAGAAGCGGTCCTTGATGATCTTGAACACGGTGTTGAAGCCCGGCAGCGTGAACACGCTCATGACCATGCCGCGCACGCCCGGGGCCATGATGAAGCGGTCGTCGGTGTTGGCCAGGTGGTTGATCAGGGCGCGGTAGAACTCCGACTTGCCGTGCTTGTAGAAGCCGATGGAGGTGTACAGCTCGGCGATGTGCTTGCCCGGCAGGATGCGCTTGAGGAAGCTGACGAACTCCGCCGGCACCGGCACGTCCACCATGAAGTAGGAGCGGGTGAAGGAGAAGATGATCGAGACGTCGGCTTCGTCGGTGATCAGCGCGTCCACCTGGATGCCCTTGCCCTCGCGGTGCAGCAGCGGGATCACCAGCGGCCACTGCTCGTCGCGGGTGTAGATGCGGCCCACCAGGTAGGCGCCCTTGTTGCGGTAGAGGGTGGAGGAGAACAGCTCGACGCACAGCTCCGGGTCCTTGATCACCCAGTCCGGCAGGCTGTCGCGCAGCTGGACGACGAGGCGATCGAGGTCACGCTCCAGGTCGTCGAAGGGCACGGCGAAGCGGTAGTCGTCGAGGATCTGCAGCAGCGCCGCCTTGAGGTCGCCGCGCGGGTGGTAGCTGCGGGTCTGTGGCGCGCGCTCGTGGGGGCGCAGGGACGGCCGCGTGGTGTGGATGAACATGCAGCCATCGCTGATCTGGTCATGGCTGAACAGGCCGCAGAAGATCGAGTTGAACCAGGTTTCCGAGAGTTCGTCGTCGAAGCGCAGGTCGATCAGCTTGATGTAGGCGCTCTTGACCAGCGGCCAGAGCTGCACGTCCAGCAGCACCTCTTCGTCGAAGGCGCTGCGCAGGCGCTCGCTGACTTCGCTGACCTTTTCTTCGTAGAGGGCGATCCGCGCGGCAGCCGCCTGCTGGATCTCCTGCCACTGCGCCTGTTCGAAGCGGGCACGGGCGCCGTCGGTGATCTGACGGAAATGTTCACGGTAGTCGTCGAAACCATCGAGGATCAGTCGCGCGATATCTGCGGCCGGCCATTGCTGCGCCATGGGGAACACTCAGCTGGGAATTCGGAAGACGGAGCTTAGCCAGAGCCCGCCCCGAAAAAAAGCTCTGCCTGCATCAGCCCCGGCCGGGCCGCTCGCGACCCGTGGGTCACGGCACTCAGGCCAACCCCCGCGCCTCGAGGAAGGCGGCCAGGTAATCGATGAACGCCAGCACCTTGCCGGTGGCCCGGCGATGGCTGGGGTAGACGGCGAGGATCTGGTCGCCGAAGGCGTCCGGGTCGATCTCGTGGTCGGCCAGCAGGCGCACCAGGCGGCCGTCGGCGATATAGGGGGCCGCGCTCCACAACGGGGTGTGCAGCACGCCGACGCCGGCCAGGGCATTGGCCAGCAGCAGGTCGTAGTTGTCGCTCTCCAGCCGTGGCGCGGCAGGCTGGGCCAGGCGCGTGCGCTGGCCGTCGCACTCCACCCACCAGTACTGCCGGCTCAACGCCGGATGACGGTAGGCGAGCCAGTCGTGGCGCTCGAGGTCATCGAGCGTCGGCACGCCCTTGCGTGCCAGGTAGGCGGGGCTGGCGCACAGGGCCAGGCGGTTGCGCCCGACCACCCGGGCGATCAGCCCCGGCAGGTCGCTCTGCCCTTCGCGCAGGGCCAGGTCGTAGCCCGCCTCCACCAGGTCGACGAAGGCGTCGCACAGATCGACCCGCAGGCTGATCTGCGGGTAGGCCGCGAGAAAACCCGCGCACACCTCATCGAGGAAGGCGCGGCTGAAGGCCAGCGGCGCAGTCATCCGCAGGCTGCCCTGCAGGCCGTGCTGCAGCTGGCCGATCTCCTCGCCCACGTCGTGCAGGCGCTGCAGCAGCTGACGCGCGGTGTCCAGGTAGAGGCGCCCCGCTTCGGTGAGGACGATGCGCCGGGTGCTGCGCTCGAACAGGCGCGCGCCCAGCTCGGCCTCCAGGTGGCTGACGGCCTTGGTCAGGGCCGAGGGGGTCTTGCCCAGTTGCTCGGCGGCACGGCTGAAGCTGCCCTGTTCGGCGGTGGCGACGAACATGGCGATGGCACCGAGCTTGTCCATGGTTTTTCCATCCAGGCAAAAGGGTTTTGCACGCTGCCGGCGTTCTGCCAGCCCCGGGGAGCCGCTAGTCTCGCTGGCAGACCGATAAAAACAAAGGGGGGAGCCCGTGAAAAACTTCGTTCCACGACTACTGGCGGCTGCGGTGGCTTTTGCCTCGATGGAAGCCATGGCCGGCGCCGATATGGTGCTGTTCAACGGCAAGGTGTTCACCGCCGACAAGGCGCGGCCCATGGTGCAGGCCATTGCCGTGGAGAACGGCAAGGTGCTGGCGGTGGGCAACGATGCCGAGATCAAGGCCCTGGCGGACGCGTCCACCCAACGCATCGACCTGGCCGGCAAGGCGCTGATGCCGGGCCTGATCGACACCCACTCCCACGCCATCTTCGGCGGCCTGGAGATGTCCACTGCCAACATGGGCGATGAGCAGGTGAGCCTGGAGGAGTTGGAAAAACGCCTGCGCACCTGGCGCGACGACGGCACCGCGCGCCACGGCGACACCCTCTACGTGGCGGGCATGACCTCCGCCTACTGGGCCCAGGCCGAGGCCATGGGCCAGCGCTTCGACCAGGGCGAGTGGGCGGGTGTGCCCATCGTCTTCGTCGGCAGCGACCACCACACCGCCTGGGCCAACGCGGCCATGCGCAAGCGCGCCGGCATCGACGCCAGGCTGGTCGCCGCCCTGCCCGAGGCCGAGCGCGGCACCATCGGCCTGGGCAAGGACGGCACGCCCAACGGCTTTTTGGTGGACGCCGGCTGGGACCGCGTCGCCGCCGTGCTGCCGCCCATGGACCCGGCCCTGCTGCTGCGCGCCGGCGAGAATGCGGTGCGCACCAACAACAGCCTGGGCATCACCGCCTGGATGGACCCGGCCGCCAACGGCGCCCCCGGCGAGCCGCTGTTCGCCCTCAAGCCCACGGAGAAGTCGGTCGGCGTGCTGCCGGTGTACAAGGCCCTGGCCGAGAAAGGCGAGCTGACCGCCCACGTCGCCGCGCTGCTGGTGGCCCACCCGAAGAGCCGCCCCGCCGACCTGGACACCCTGGAGAAGGTGCGCCAGCAGTTCCAGGGCATCGACAACCTGAGCCTGCCGGGGATCAAGATCTTCGCCGACGGCGTGCTGGAGTACCCGGCGCAGAGCGCGGCGCTGATCGACCCCTACAGCAACAGCCACAAGCAGGGCGAGCTGCTGATCGACCCGGCACACTTCGGCGAGCTGGTCAGCGCGGCGGATGCACGCGGCTGGCTGGTGCACATCCACGCCATCGGCGACCGCGCGGTGCGCGAGGCGCTCAACGGCATCGAGCAGGCACGTAAGGACCGGCAGAGCGGCGTGGTGCACTCCATCACCCACCTGCAACTGGTCAACCCCAAGGAGTTCGCGCGCTTCAAGCCGCTCGACGTGATCGCCTCCATGCAGCTGCTCTGGGCCGCCGGCGACGACTACACGCTGGACATGGTCAAGCCCTACGTCAGCGCCTTCGCCTTCCGCTACCAGTACCCGGCGCACTCGCTGCTGCAACAGGGCGCGACCCTCGCCGGCGCCAGCGACTGGCCGGTGTCCTCGCCCAACCCCTGGGCGGCCATGGCCCAGGCGGTGACCCGCGAAGGCGAGAAAGGCGTGCTCAACGCCGAGGAGCGCCTGGACCGCGACACCATGTTCTACGCCTACACCCTCAACGCCGCGCGGACCATCGGCCAGGAGAAGCACATCGGCTCGCTGGCCGCCGGCAAGCAGGCCGACTTCATCCTCCTCGACCGCGACGTGTTCACCGTGGACCCCAAGGCCCTGGCCGAAACCCGGGTGCTCAAGACCTGGTTCGGCGGCCGCGAGGTCTACACCGCCGCCCGATAACAAGACCGCACCACCGCTGATGCCTGGCCCCCGCTGCATGGGGGTCGGGCGAAGCCTTGCCCCTCATCTGCCCATAACAACCACAAGATCGGGAATCCACCATGAAGCGCTCCACCACCCTCCTCCTCGCCGGCCTCGCCCTGGCCCCGCTGTACAGCCGGGCCGCGTTGCCGATCACCGACGACTTCGCCGTGCAGGTCGACCTCAACCTGGCCAGCGACTACCGCACCCGCGGCATCTCGCAGACCCAGAACGACCCCGCCGCCCAGGCCGGCGCCACGCTGCTGCACTCCAGCGGCCTGTACGCGGGGGCCTGGACCTCCAACGTCGACTTCGGCTTCGGCCTCAAGACCCGCCAGGAAGTGGACTACTACGCCGGCTGGTACTGGCAGGCCACGGACGATGTGAGCCTCGACCTGGGCGTGATCAAGTACGCCTACCCGAAGGAGAGCCAGTTCAACCAGAGCGAGCTGTACGCCATCCTCAGCGCCTACGGGTTCAAGGCCGCCGCCTATTACTCGGACGACGCGCCGAACATCATCGGCGAGGACCAGGACACCCTCTACACCTGGGTCGGCTACGAGACCCGGCTGCCCCTGGAAGTGGGCCTGGAGCTGCGCTACGGGCGCATGGACTTCAAGGACCCGCTGTTCTGGTCGCGCAACGGCACCGGCAGCGAGTCGTACCGCGAGTGGGAAGCCAGGCTGACCCGCGACTTCCTCGGCGTCACCTGGGGCCTCGCCTACGTCGACACCGACCTCTCGGAAAACCAGTGCGCCAGCAACTACGGCTTCACCGACACCTGCAGCGCAACGGTGGTGGCGAGCGTCAGCAAGTCGTTCTAGGCCCTGTAGGGGCGAATTCATTCGCCCAAGGCGCGCGCAGCGGGCCCGACGACAGCATGGGTTTCGCTGCGCTCTACCCATCCTACGAACCCGGCAGGGCGCAGGCTCCTTTGTGGGAGCGGGTTCATTCGCGAAGTGGGCCGGCGCAGTTGCGCTGGGCCCGATGACAGCATGGGTTTCGCTGTGCTCTACCCATCCTACGAACCCGGTAGGGCGCAGGCGCCTTTGTGGGAGCGGGTTCATGCGAAATGGGCCGGGTCAGTTGCGCTGGGCCCGATGACAGCATGGGTTTCGCTGCGCTCTACCCATCCTACGAACCCGGTAGGGCGCAGGCGCCTTTGTAGGAGCGGGTTCATTCGCGAAGTGGGCGCCGGCTCAGTTGCGCTGGGCCCGATGACAGCATGGGTTTCGCTGCTCTACCCATCCTACGAACCCGGTAGGGCGCAGGCGCCTTTGTGGGAGCGGGTGCATGCGAAATGGGCCGGCTCAGTTGCGCTGGGCCCGATGACAGCATGGGTTTCGCTGCGCTCTACCCATCCTACGAGCTCGGTAGGGCGCAGGCTCTTTTGTAGCCCTGCGGACCAGCGGCCCCACACAATCCGCAGCCCAGAGGCCTCGCCGAGCTGTGCCGCCGATTTGAGCGCAAGGTGTCGATTGCGCCGCCGCCGGGGCGGCGTAAGCTGTGCCGCTCCTGCCTCGGAGCCACCCAATGAAACCCGCCGATCTCGTCCGCCTGTTGAGCCTCGCCGCCATCTGGGGCGCCAGCTTCCTGTTCATGCGCGTGCTGGTTCCGGTGATCGGCGCGCTGCCGACGGCGTTCTTCCGCGTGGCCATCTCGGCCATCGGCCTGGTGGCGATCCTGGCGCTGCTGCGGGTGACCTGGGACTTCCGCGGCAAGCTGGGCAAGATCCTGCTGATTGGCGTGGTCAGCTCGGGCATTCCCGCCGCCATGTACGCGCTCGCCGCCGAGGTGCTGCCGGCGGGCTACTCGGCCATCTTCAACGCCACCACGCCATTGATGGGCGTGCTGATCGGCGGGTTGTTCTTCGGCGAGAAGCTGACCCTGCCCAAGGCCGCCGGCGTGCTGCTGGGCCTGGCCGGCGTGGCGGTGCTGACCGGTGCCGGCCCGGTGGCCTTCGACGCCGACCTGCTGCGCGGTGCCCTGGCCTGCCTGATGGCGACCACCTGCTACGGCTTCGCCGGCTTCTTCACCAAGCGCTGGATCAACGATGCCGGTGGCCTCGACAGCGGCCTCTCGGCCTTCGGTGCCCAGGCCGGTGCGACGCTGTGCCTGCTGCCGATCTTCCTCGCCAGCAGCCACGCCATGCCCCTGGCACCCCTGGCCGAGCCGGGCATCTGGCTGGCGCTGGCCGGGCTGGGGCTGCTGTGCACCTCGTTCGCCTACGTCATCTACTTCCGCCTGATCGCCAACGTCGGTCCGGTGAAGACCATGACGGTGACCTTCCTCATCCCGCTGTTCGGGGTGTTCTGGGGCGCACTGCTGCTGGACGAGTCGCTGTCCTGGGCGCACCTGCAGGGCGGCGTGCTGATCGCCCTGGCGCTGTGGCTGGTGCTGCGCCCGACGGTGGCGGCGGTGAAGGTGGAGCAGGCGTCTTAGGTGAGTGGGGCCCGACGCGGGTTGCACCCGCCCTACGCGTTGCCACTCCTGTAGGTCGGGTGAAACCCGACGCTGCGGTGTTGACTGATCGCGGATGAATCCGCTCCCACAAGAACAATGCCCATAAGAAAAACGCCCCGGCAAGCCGGGGCGTTGGTGTTTCAGCGCGGGGTCATTTGCCGGTCTTGACGGTGTTCCAGGTGCGGGTGCGCACGCGGTCGATCTTCAGCGGCATGGATTCCAGGGCGAACAGCTTGGCCATGACGTCGGCCGGCGGGTAGATCGCCGGGTCGGCCTTGATCTCGGCTTCCACCAGCGGTTCGGCGGCGTTGTTGCCGTTGGCGTAGTGCACGTAGTTGCTGACGCCGGCGATCACCTCGGGGCGCAGCAGGTAGTTCATGAAGGCGTAGCCGGCCTTCTCGTCGTGCGCGTCCACCGGCATGGCGATCATGTCGAACCACATCGGCGAGCCTTCCTTGGGCGTGGAGTACCTGATCTCGACGCCGTTGCCGGCCTCCTTGGCGCGGGTGGCGGCCTGGAGGATGTCGCCGGAGAAGCCGACGGCCACGCAGATCTCGCCGTTGGCCAGGTCACCCACGTACTTGGAGGAATGGAAGTAGCGCACGAAGGGGCGGACCTTGAGCAGCGCGGCCTCGGCGGTCTTGTAGTCCTCCGGCTTCTTGCTGTGGTGCGGCAGGCCCAGGTAGTTGAGGGTGATGGGCAGCAGCTCGGGGCCGTTGTCGAGGATGGCGACGCCGCACTTGGCGAGCTTCTCCATGTTCTCGGGCTTGAAGATCAGGTCCCAGGAATCCAGCGGTGCGTTGTCGCCGAGCACTTCCTTGACCTTGGCCGGGTTGTAGCCAATGCCGGTGCTGCCCCAGAGGTAGGGGAAGCCGTGCTCGTTGCCCGGGTCGTTGACTTCCAGGGCCTTGAGCAGCGCCGGGTTGAGGTTCTTCCAGTTGGGCAGCTGGCTCTTGTCGAGCTTCTTCAGCGCACCGGCCTGGATCTGCTTGGCCATGTAGTGGTTGGACGGGACGACGATGTCGTAGCCGGATTTGCCGGTCATCAGCTTGCCGTCGAGGGTCTCGTTGCTGTCGTAGACGTCGTAGGTGGCCTGGATCCCGGTCTCCTTGCTGAACGTGGCGACGGTGTCCGGCGCGATGTAGTCGGTCCAGTTGTAGATCTTCACCGTGTCGGCGGCCTGTGCAGCTCCGGACACGGCGAGGGTCAGGAGCAGAGGCGCGAAGGAACTTCTCATTGTCTTTGTTTCCTGGCTGCGAGTTGGGAATCGGGGCACGGCAAGCGTAGTCGATACCGGCGTTGCGCCAGCTTTACCGCGGTGGCCGGGCGAGACAATCACACCAAAGTCCCAGCGGACCCGCGAGGAAGAACGCCACTGGCGAAAACCGCCGATCCGGCCTTTGCCCACCGGGGCGGTGTCTACACTTGCGCGGTAACCAGGGACCGGCGCCCATGGCCCGGTCCGGCCTCGCAAGGAACCCCGCATGCTCCAGTCCGTATCGCCGAAGAACGACCTGCCGCGCACACCCGAATCCGAGGAGCCGCCCAAGAGCGGCCTGTTCAGCCCCTTCACCATCACCGCGTTCCGCATCATCTGGATCGCCAACCTGTTCGCCAACCTGGGCACCTGGGCGCAGTCGGTGGCCGCCGCCTGGGTGGTGACCGAGGCCCACGCCAGCCCGCCGACGGTGGCGATGATCCAGGTCGCCGCCGCGTTGCCGCTGGTGCTGCTGTCGATCATGTCCGGGGTGCTGGCCGACAACCACGACCGGCGCAAGATCATGATGGCGGGCCTGGCCTTCGAGATGAGCGGCGCGACCTTCCTCACCGCCATGGCCTTCTTCGGCTACCTGGACCCGCTGCTGCTGATCGTCTCCATCCTGTGGATCTCCATCGGTGGCTCCATCACCATCCCGGCCTGGCAGGCGGCGGTGAACGAGCAGGTGCCGGCGAAGATGGTGGGCGATGCGGTGCTGCTCAACAGCGTCAACTACAACGTCGCGCGCGCCGCCGGCCCGGCCATCGGCGGGCTGATGCTCAGCGCGGTGGGGCCGGCCTGGGTCTTTCTGTTCAACTGCCTGTGCTACCTGGGGCTGATCTGGGCCATTTGGCGCTGGCGCCGGGTGCTGCCGGTGCGCACCCTGCCGCCGGAGCGGCTGATGGAAGGCGTGGTCGCCGCGCTGCGCTTCACCCAGTACTCCAGCGTCACCCGCCTGGTGATGCTGCGCTCCTTCTCCTTCGGTATCTCGGCCAGCGCCGTGTGGGCCTTGCTGCCGCTGCTGGCGCACCGCAACCCGGACGGCGACGCGGCGGTTTACGGCTACATGCTCGGCGCCCTGGGCGTGGGGGCGATCCTCGGCAGCCTGGGGGTGAACCTGGCACGAAGACGCATCGGCACCAGCCGCCTGATCAGCTTCGGCGGGCTGCTGCTGGGCCTGGTGCTGCTGGCGCTGGGCTCGCTGGACAGCCTGTGGGTGATCTTCCCGGCGCTGGTGCTGGGCGGCGCCTGCTGGATCGCGGCGGTGGCCAGCTACAACTCGGCGGTGCAGATCCTGGTGCCGGACTGGGTCAAGGCGCGCGCCCTGGCGCTTTACCAGACGGCGCTCTACGGCGGCCTGGCGCTGGGCTCGTTCCTCTGGGGCCACCTGGCGGAAACCATGGGGGTGAAGGGCGCGCTGTTCGCCGCCGGCTGCCTGATGATCGCCTGCGCCTTCCTGCTCTATCAGTCGCGCCTGCCGGAGCTGGACGCCACCAGCATCGCCCATGCGGTGACCACCCTGCCCGGCCAGCCCACCTTCGTCTTCAACCCCGGCCGCGGCGCGGTGCTGGTGACCATCGAATACCGCATCCCGGTGGAGCGCACCCGCGACTTCGTCCGTGCCATGCAGATACTCCGCCGCCTTCGCCTGCGCAACGGCGCCGACCGCTGGGCGCTGTACCGCGACACCAGCGACCAGGAGAACTGGCAGGAAATCCTCCTGGTGGACAACTGGCTGCAGCACCTGCGCATGCTCGACCGCCTGACCATCGCCGACAAGGCGATCATCGACAACGTGACCATGCTCCACGAGGGCGAGGAGCCGCCACGGGTGAGGCATGGGGTCAGCTACGAGTCGGGGAGTTATGAAACCAAGGCAGCCAAGAGCTAGAAGCTGGAAGCTGGAAGGGAGACGCGCCTTGTAGGATGGCGTAGAGCGAAGCGAAACCCATGCTGCCAGCGACCGCCTCGCGCTCCCGGGCGAATGAATTCGCCCACACTAGGGGCGCATGCCCCCAGCGAGCCGGGGGCATGCTGGCAGGCCTTACTGCTGCAGTTCCTGCTCGGTGAACAGGCCGTCGAAGAGCATGGTGGAGAGGTAGCGCTCGCCGGAGTCGGGGAGGATGACGACGAGGGTCTTGCCCTGCATCTCCGGCTTCTCGGCCAGGCGCACGGCGACAGCCATGGCGGCGCCGCCGGAGATGCCGCAGAGGATGCCTTCCTCGCGCATCAGGCGCAGGGCCATCGCCTTGGATTCGTCGTCGGTGATCTGCTCGACGCGGTCGACGATGGAGAGGTCGAGGTTCTTCGGCACGAAGCCCGCGCCGATGCCCTGGATCTTGTGCGGGCTGGGCTTGACCTCCTCGCCGGCGAGGGTCTGGCTGATCACCGGCGAGGTGACCGGCTCGACCGCCACCGAGAGGATCGGCTTGTTGCACTGCTGCTTGATGTAGCGCGACACGCCGGTGATGGTGCCGCCGGTGCCGACGCCCGCCACCAGCACGTCCACCGCGCCGTCGGTGTCGTTCCAGATTTCCGGGCCGGTGGTCTTCTCGTGGATGGCCGGGTTGGCCGGGTTCTCGAACTGTTGCAGCAGCAGGTACTGCTCGGGGTTGCCGGCGGCGATCTCGGCGGCCTTCTCGATGGCCCCTTTCATGCCCTTGGCCGGCTCGGTGAGCACCAGCTCGGCGCCGAGCGCCTTGAGCACCTTGCGACGCTCCAGGCTCATGGAGGACGGCATGGTGAGGATCAGCTTGTAGCCACGGGCGGCGGCGACGAAGGCCAGGCCGATGCCGGTGTTGCCGGAGGTGGGCTCCACCAGGGTCATGCCGGGGCGCAGGCGCCCATGCTCCTCGGCGTCCCAGATCATGTTCGCGCCGATGCGGCACTTCACCGAATAGGCCGGGTTGCGCCCCTCGACCTTGGCGAGGATGGTCACGCCCTTCGGGCCGAGCCGGTTGATCATCACCAGCGGGGTGTTGCCGATGGCCTTGGAGTTGTCTGCGTAGATACGGGTCATCGTCCTGTCCTTAGAGGTGGCGGGCGGTTGGAAGGCGACCAGCCTATGCCCGCGCGCCAGTGCAGTCCAGCCGAACTCATTGCAGTGGGCGGCAGTCCATGAAAGAGAATCGCCCCCGGCGGATGCCCCCATGAAAAGACGCTACAGCCTGCCCCTCGGGGCGCTCCTCACCCTCGTCCTGCTGCTGGTGGTGGCGCACTTCGCGCTGCCCTGGCTGATCCGTGACTACCTCAACGGCAAGCTCGCCGACATGGGCGAGTACCGCGGCCATATCGCCGATGTCGACCTGGCCTGGTGGCGCGGCGCCTATCGCATCAACGGCCTGTCCATCGTCAAGGCCGATGGCGCGATCCCGGTGCCGCTGCTGGACGCCCCGGGCATCGACCTGGCGGTGAGCTGGCACTCGCTCTGGTACGACCACAGCGTGGTGGCGCGGGTGATCTTCGAGGCGCCGGAGGTGAACTTCGTCGACGGCGGCAAGAACAGGCAGGACTCCCAGACCGGTGCCGGCACCGACTGGCGCGACCAGTTGAACAAGCTGCTGCCCATCACCCTCGACGAGGTGCGCGTGGTCAACGGCCGCATCGCCTTCCACAACTTCAGCTCGACGCCCAAGGTGGACATCGATGCCAGCGAGGTGAACGCCAGCCTCTACAACCTGACCAACGTCGCCGACGACAGCGGCGAGCGCGTGGCGCGCTTCGAGGGCCGTGCGCAGCTGCTCGGCCACGCGCCGCTGGAGGTGGAGGCACGCTTCGACCCGTTCAAGAACTTCGAGGACTTCGAGCTGCGCCTGCGCGCCCGCGACGTCGACCTGCCCCGGCTCAACGACTTCTCCCGCGCCTACGGCCGCTTCGACTTCAAGGCCGGCAGCGGCGACCTGGTGATCGAGGCCCGTGCCGATAACGCCCAGCTCAGCGGCTACATCAAACCGCTGCTGCGCAACGTCGACGTGTTCGACTGGGAGCAGGACGTGGAGAACGACGACAAGGGCTTCCTCCGCTCCCTGTGGGAGGCCCTGGTCGGCGGCGGCGAGACGGTGCTGAAGAACCAGCAGCGCGACCAGTTCGCCACCCGCGTGGAACTCAGCGGCAACGTGCATCGCCAGGACATCAGCGCCTTCCAGGCCTTCCTGTCGATCCTGCGCAACGCCTTCATCGAAGCCTTCACCACCCGCTTCGAACGACCGCCGCCGGAGAAGAACGACTGAGGGCGACAGCCGGGCGAGCCCCGGCGCCCCTCCCAGGGGGCGCATGGCTGTTGCCGAAGGTGACAGCCGCCCGCCTGCCAGGCCCGTGCTTGAGCCACCGCCCATCGCAGGTCGGGGTACGCGCCGGGCCGGGAGTGTCTAGGCTGGAAGGAGAGTGACCGCCCATTCAGTGACTGAATGCCCCGTCTGCGTTCACAGTGCGCCGGGCCGCGCGTTATAGTCGGCCTTTCCGTAAATACTGAAGGCCCCGGCCGAGCCGGGCGTTACCGTTCGAGGATTCCCTGATGAAGTTCGAAGGCACCCAGTCCTACGTCGCCACCGACGACCTCAAGCTTGCGGTCAACGCCGCCATCACCCTGCAACGCCCACTGCTGGTCAAGGGCGAGCCGGGCACCGGCAAGACCATGCTCGCCGAGCAACTGGCCGAGTCCTTCGGTGCCCGCCTGATCACCTGGCACATCAAGTCCACCACCAAGGCGCACCAGGGCCTGTACGAGTACGACGCGGTGAGCCGCCTGCGTGATTCGCAGCTGAACTCCGAGAAGGTCCACGACGTTCGCAACTACATCAAGAAGGGCAAGCTGTGGGAGGCGTTCGAGTCCGAAGAGCGCGTGATCCTGCTGATCGACGAGATCGACAAGGCCGACATCGAATTCCCCAACGACCTGTTGCAGGAACTCGACAAGATGGAGTTCTACGTCTACGAGACCGACGAGACCATCAAGGCCAAGCAGCGCCCGATCATCATCATCACCTCCAACAACGAGAAGGAACTGCCGGACGCCTTCCTGCGCCGCTGCTTCTTCCACTACATCGCCTTCCCGGATCGCGAGACCCTGCAGAAGATCGTCGATGTGCACTACCCCAACATCAAGAAGGACCTGGTCGCCGAGGCGCTGGACGTGTTCTTCGACGTGCGCAAGGTGCCGGGCCTGAAGAAGAAGCCCTCCACCAGCGAGCTGGTCGACTGGCTGAAGCTGCTGATGGCCGACAACATCGGCGAAGCCGTACTGCGCGAGCGTGATCCCACCAAGGCCATCCCGCCCCTGGCCGGCGCCCTGGTGAAGAACGAGCAGGACGTGCAGCTGCTGGAACGCCTGGCGTTCATGAGCCGCCGCGCCAGCCGCTGAGGCTGCGATGGACATCGAGCGGATCAGACGCAAGCGCCAGAAGAACGTTCAGGAGCAGTCTCTGCTCCGGCGTGAAGGCCTGCGACTGACCGCCGAGTACTACCGCAACCAGCCAGACGAATTGCCTCGCGTGCTCCTGCACCACCCGCAGGCACTGGGGATCGACTGGAGCCGCACCATCATGGTCGACCTGCATATAGAGCAATACGGCGGTCATTCAGTCAGCGGCCTGCTGCTGACCCAAGACTGCCGGTTCATTGAGTTCGACCTCGATACCAACGAGGACTACTCCAAGCTGGATGCCAAAGGCCGCAACCTTTGGCATGACGTGACAGAGCAGACCTCGACCTCCCGCCATAACCGCGGGACGGGTGTCAGCGACGGTGCCTGGGCCCTGGAAGTCCAACGCCAGCTCAACGGAGAGGCCAGCGACAATGCATAACGGCAGCTGCCTGTGCGGCGCGGTGAAGTACCAGATCGACGCGCCCATCGAATCCGCCACCCATTGCCATTGCAGCCAGTGCCGCAAGGGCCATGGCGCCGCGTTCGCCAGCTACGGCAACGTGCGCTGGAGCAGCTTCCGCTGGACCGCAGGCGAAGATCGGGTGACCCGCTATCACTCCAGCCCCGGCGTCACCCGCAGCTTCTGTCGGCAGTGCGGCGCCACCCTGCAGTGGTACAGCGACAAGGCCCACCCCAACTGGGTGTCGATCGCCCTGGGCACGCTGGACTCGCCCCTGGGCGAGATCCCGCAGAAACACATCTACCCCGAATCCAAGGCCGACTGGTACGCCATAGCCGACGGCCTGCCCCGGGAACCCCGTTCCTGAGGCCAACCAGCAAGAGGGCGCAGCCATGCTGCTCAACCTGTTCAACGAAATGCGCGCGGCCAAGGTGCCGGTCTCCGTCCGCGAGCTGCTGGACCTGATCAACGCGCTGAAGCACAACGTGGTGTTCGCCGACATGGACGAGTTCTACTTCCTGTCGCGCACCATCCTGGTCAAGGACGAACGCCATTTCGACAAGTTCGACCGGGCCTTCGGCGCCTACTTCAAGGGCCTGGAAAACCTCAACCAGCACATCGAGGCGCTGATCCCCGAGGAATGGCTGCGCAAGGAATTCGAGCGCATGCTGACCGACGAGGAGCGCGCGCAGATCCAGTCCCTCGGCGGCCTGGACAAGCTCATCGAAGAATTCAAGAAGCGCCTGGAAGAACAGAAGGAACGCCACGCCGGCGGCAACAAGTGGATCGGCACCGGCGGCACCAGCCCCTTCGGCTCCGGCGGCTTCAACCCCGAGGGCATCCGCGTCGGCGACGCCGGCAAGCGCCAGGGCAAGGCCGCCAAGGTGTGGGACCAGCGCGAGTACAAGAACCTCGACGACCAGGTGGAACTGGGCACCCGCAACATCAAGGTCGCCCTGCGCCGCCTGCGCAAGTTCGCCCGCCAGGGCGCCCAGGACGAACTCGACCTGGACGGCACCATCGACCACACCGCCCGCGACGCCGGCCTGCTCAACATCCAGATGCGCCCCGAGCGCCGCAACAGCGTGAAGCTCCTGCTGCTGCTGGATATCGGCGGCTCCATGGACGCCCACGTGAAGGTCTGCGAAGAACTCTTCTCCGCCTGCAAGACCGAGTTCAAGCACCTGGAGTACTTCTACTTCCACAACTGCGTGTACGAATCGGTGTGGAAGAACAACCTGCGCCGCACCTCCGAACGCACCTCCACCCTGGACCTGCTGCACAAGTACGGCGCGGACTACAAAGTGGTGTTCGTCGGCGACGCCGCCATGGCCCCCTACGAAATCACCCAGGCCGGCGGCAGCGTCGAACACTGGAACGAAGAGCCGGGCTACGTCTGGATCAAGCGCTTCATGGAGAAGTACAAGAAGCTCATCTGGATCAACCCCTACCCCAAGGACACCTGGAACTACACCGCCTCGACCAATATCGTGCGCGAGCTGATCGAGGACCAGATGTACCCGCTGACATTGAGCGGGCTGGAAGACGGGATGAAGTTCCTGTCGAAGTGACAAGAAAAACGGGCCCGGAAGGGCCCGTTTCATTTCCTGGATGCTCAGCTCCCGGCAGCCCTTCGGGGCCGCTTATTTTGGGTTCGGCCCTTCCTCGTAGATCACCTCGATCTCGCCGACGATATTGTCGTTGAGGGCCTCGAGGTCCTCGGCCGGGATCCACCATTCGGTATGGCGGCTGCCGCCGACCTGCTCGATCCGATACTTCTCGACGAACTCGCGCCGCACCCTGAAGCGGGTCACGTAACCCTTCTTGAAGTCCGTGACGTTCCACTTGTTGATCTCGATGGCGTAGGCCTCGTTGGTCACCGGGTAGAAGATCGGCTGCCCCGGCAGCCTGGGCGGCCAGCGCTTGAACCCGCTGGCGGCAACCAGGGCAAGCTCCTTCTCGCCGCAGGGGCGGTACATGGTAATAAAGTCATCCGTGGTCATTTTTTATCCTTCCTTGAACTATGAATCGCCATTGAGGCGCGGCAGATTCTGGGGCTTTTGCTCGCCTGGTAAGCCTTCATTTGGGTTGGTTGCGTAGTTTCGGCAGTATCAGAGCGCTTCAGCAAGCTACAACCTGCCCCGGGCTGAAGCCCGGGCTACGATCGAGGACCGGAGGCACCGGCTTGCATTGAGGGGCTGGAGGACAGGATGAAGTTCCTGTCAAATTGACGAGGAAATGGGTCGAAAGCGATCCGTTGAGTTTTGAGGCCAAGGATGCGCGAAATAAAACTTCCAATCTCCTTCGAGCGGATTCGCGGTTTCACCCGGATCGTCGATGGGGTATTCCACATCGTGAATTACGACGAAGTTATCCGGGTGACTCTCGGCGAACCTCCCTCTGCGCAAGACACCGATGACGACCCCTACGCGTTCGAAGATGACCACCACGAAGACTTCTACGGTGTAACCGACAAACGCCCTCACCTGGCAAATGGCACCCATGAGGTCAGCTATGACTTCATGCCCTCCCAGAACGAAACGACCGTAACCGTCAGAGCACCGAGTGGGACGCATGACATCGTGTTTCCGACGCGTTCCGGGGACTGGTTCGTGGCGACATTGGAGGACGAAGGGCGGTACCTGGTGATTGCAGAGCCTTGGTCCTTGCGTCTCTATGAGCTCCAGGCATAAATGCTCCGGGACATCGGAAAGCCAACATTGATGCCCCCGAACGTCATTGGACTCAGTGAATGATTACATTGATCAAAGAGCTGCCAGGCAGTTTGCTGGGCAAGCGCGAATGGTGGCAAGCCGGCTCATGGACAGTGTTGGTAGCCCATGGCAGTGGTCGCTGTGGGCTTTCTGTTTGCGACGCAGAACGACGTGATGTAACCGCGGCAATTGCACTTCAAATGCAGAACCATGTGGGGCAGCCCGTGCAACTAACCCAGACCATAGATGCCTGGATGATTACTTCTCCGCCAGAAGACATCATGTTCCTGCTTCAAACAATAGAAAGCATCACGACGCTCGACCGTTGAGGAATTGGGTATCTGCCCCCCTCATTTGGCAAAGCCGGTGCCGCCCCCTCCCCGCTCCGGGAGGGGGCTTGCCGTTAGAAGCGGTAGTCCACCGCCATCATCAGGTTCCGCGGTGCGCCGTAGTTGCTGTAGTAGCCGGCGTAGCTGTAGTACTCGCGATCCAGGGCGTTGCTGAGGTTGAGCGAGACGTCCATCTGCGGGGTGAGCGCGTAGCGGGTCATGAGGTTGACCAGGGCGTAACTGCCCTGGTCGAAGCTGCGCAGGTCGCTGCCCACCTTGTTTTGCCAGTTGACCCCGCCGCCCAGCGTGAGCGGGTTGAGGGCGCCGTCGAGGCGGTAGCTGGTGAAGGTCTTGAGGCTGTGACGGGGCAGCGCGGTGTTGATGTGCTGGTCGTCGGCGTTGGTGGTGACGACGTAGCCGGCCGAGGCTTGCCAGCCTTCGGCGAGCTGGCCGTCCAGGATCAATTCCAGGCCGCGCGCGGTGGTGTCCTGCTCGGCGCGGTAGACGTTGCTGCCCGGGTATTACGCCTGCTAGATGGCGAGGTTGTCCCGGTGCATTTCGAATAGCGCGACGCTGCTGTTGAGCTGGCCGCCGAGGTGGCTGCCCTTGAGGCCGACTTCGAAGCCTTCGCCTTCCATGGAGTCGAGCGGTTTGTTCTGTCCGTCGCGGACCCAGGACTCCTGCGGGTTGAAGATGCTGGTGTAGCTGGCGTAAGCGGCCCATTGCTCATCGAGGTTGTAGACCACGCCGATGTAGGGGATGAACACGCCGGTCTCCCGCGAGCGGGTGTCACTGGCAGTGCCCGCGTAGGGGCGGTCTTCGGTGTCGCGTTTCCAGTCCACCAGGCGCCCGCCGAGGATCAGGCTGAGGTCGTCGGTGACGTGGAAGCGGCCGATGAGGTAGCCGGCGTACCGGCTTGGGGTTATTGCCGCTGTAGTTTAAGAGGTTGGGGATGGCGCCATCCGGGGAGCTGGAGTAGTCGTAGCGCCAGCCGCCGTAGCTCGGGGTGTGCTCGCGGTAGCGCGACAGGGTGAGGTCGCCAATCAGCTCGTGCTCGCGGCCCAGCAGGCTGAAGGGGCTGGAGGAGGGAATGCGATTTAAGAAAGGGCCCGGAGGGCCCTTTCTCGTTACTTAAAACTTTAACTAGCCAGGCAGCTTAGGCAATCCCCACCCGCCCTTACCATCCAGAGACATTATCGACAGTAGATAGTTATCAATTTGTCTCAGCGAGAATTTCTCATTTTGCGTATCTGCCAAATGCCCTTGAAGTTGAATGACTCTCTCGCACCATGCGCCATAGTGAGAAACCTTTCCGAACATCCTCCATCCGCGATAACTCAATCCCAACGCATCCATTACCCAAGACCATCCTTCCCGGACGTAGGAATCAACTATTGGAAAGAAGTGCGGACGATGAAAATGCAAGTACTTGGAGGCTAGACTGCTATTCTCTCGGCCATTTGCCTTGGCTAATGCACCGGCCAGTTCAAGGTGAACCTCTACCGCAAAGGGAATGCGCTCAAGGGTAAGGCTTTCATCCAATGACAACTCAGAGAGCAGCGCTTCAAGCTTTGACTTCGAGATAGCATCTGCTGCCTCAATCACTACCACCAACGCTTGCCGCTCATCCTTCTGATCGCCATTGGTTTTTCTGCGTTCTACGGACGCTGAATATGTCCGACCAATCAACATCAGCTTCCCAATAATCTGAGAGCGATCCGTATTGCTAGGATTCCTCTCAACAGATTCGTAAAGCATTTGATTGAGGACATCAAAGGGAGGGCAACCAAATTCGTTGCCAAGCCACTCGACCTTAGGGGGATACCACGAAAGATTTTGACTCATTCAACTACCACCGACGAATCAGATACATAGACTGAAGATCATTCACCGGACTTTCGCCCACGCGAAAAATTCTCGTCCTTACGGCAGAACTCCAGGCTATCGGCAAGAATCCCTCTGATCCTTCTCAGATTTTCAGGTTTGTCGATTAGGATTTGATCCCCCGCCCCGACTTCCAGGCCAGCCCGATTTATTTCCGCCCGCTGCTGCTGATCAAGATCAACAATAAACTTCACCGAAGGTCTCTTTTTATCTCCCCAATAGCGAAGCAACCAACGGTTTGTCTTACCCTGATAAAGGCAGGAGTAATAGCCCTCGTTATCTTTCCCGACGACCTCTGCTTCTTCACCCAGCAACTCCTGAACAATCCGCAACACCTCGCGCTCAGCGGCGGTGGTAACGATATTGGGATTTTCCGGATCAACAATTTCACGACTATCGGCAGTTAGAACATCAGCTTCACTCTGAGCCTGCTGAAGAGTAGGTGCAGGAGCTGACGGAGCAGAAAGCCCGCTTACCACCATTTCGCTGACAGCGCGTTCAACAGCGGTACGTACCAAAGGAGTGATTAATTCAAGAAAACGAGCATTGAGTTGTCTATTAATATTTGACCGCCCAGCGACATAGCGAACAAAATCAATATCAACCTCGCGAAGACTTGAACTAATAGTCTTCTTGAAGGCATGAAGGTATATATTTTCTTCCGCTAGCGTACGAAGTTGATCCGGCTGAAATTCATCGTGCCGGAAATTGTAAAGATGAGCAAAATCATGAACTGGACCTTCCACCAAATCAATCTTCAGGAATGGCTTCTCATCCATTATATTTTTCTCCACCAAATCGGTGAAGAAACGCCACTCTTGACCATTGGTTATTACAGCCATTGTGACACTTGGAGTCGCATTAAAATAACGAGCCAGTTGCGGACAATGGTTATTGAGCTTTTCGGAGTGAGCCTTGGCCTCAATAAACATAACCGGAGTTCCATTGCTGAACAGCGCATAGTCCACCCGTTCAGATGCCTTTACACCGGGGAAGTCTGAGGCAAACTCTGCCCGTACCTTGGTTGGGTCGTAGGGACTGAAGCCCAAAATATCAAGCAGCGGTAGGATGAGCGCCTGCTTGGTTGTCTCTTCACCAGAACAATGCGGCGCAACTTTCTTGACGTGTTCAACGTGGGCATTAATGCGAGAAAGAAATTCTTGCATGCTGAGGTCCCTCTCATGTGGTGGCAGTTTGCCGACATTGCTCGTAACACCCGTCAGCGTCAAGTAGGACAAAGCGCCAGCTTTACCGTCCTCTTTCCTGGGCGATCTTTGAATCAGCCAACCTGAGAGCAAATACGAGGGCTGTGGCAATCAAGAAGTCAGGCGCCAAGCTGATCCGACTCTTCAGGACCTTGCAACCGGCCTTTTCCCGCCTCTCTCCCGAATCGGAGAGGAGTGCAAGTCATGAGCGCACGCAATGCTGATGCCAGTCGTGAGTGATGGGGCGGGGACAATGCCCCTTCAGAAGGCCGAGTGGAATCGGCGTGGAAGGGGTTGAGCGACATGGATGTCGCGAGAGCGCTGTCGGGCCAAGGAGGGCCCGTCAGCGCGTACCCCTGGAGCGACGATGTAGCGAGGGAACCCGACGCAGTCGGGCCGTATGCAGGGGCGAGTTTTTTGGTTCCTTTTCAACGACTGGAAAAGGGACTCGCCCGGGAGGGCGAAACAAAAAGCATCCGCAGAACTCGATAACCAGCTTGGCTTCTCCACCCCGTCGGCACGCCATACCCGGCCTGGGGCGTTGGCCATGCCC
>NZ_QKRU01000061.1:0-43236 GCF_003234055.1 Pseudomonas sp. 57B-090624 | reverse complement strand
GGCCATGATGGCGCGGGGGCTATTCTCCGTGCTGCTGCCGGGGCTTGTCGAGGCGCGCAGGGGGTGGAGTCAGAAATTTATCAGAACGCTGTAGGCGGCGTTCTGTGGCCTGATTAGAATGCGCCGACCATGCCCAATCCCCACGTTTTCATCCCCTTCGAGCCCACCAGTGACGACATCGCCCAGCGCGGCTGGTCGCTGCAGCGTGGCGCCATCGACGCCGAACTGGTCGCCGCCCTGGCCCGTGAATGCCGTGCCAGGGCGGCGGCGGGCGAGCTGAGCCCGGCGGGGATCGGCCGTGGCGACGGCCAGCAGGTGCGCGAAGGCATCCGTGGCGACCGCATCGACTGGCTGGAGCCCGGCCAGGCCGAGCCCTGTGATTGCTACCTGGCGCTGATGGACGAGCTGCGCCTGCGGCTGAACCGCGAGCTGTTCCTGGGGCTGGAGGATTTCGAGGCGCACTTCGCCCTCTACCCGCCGGGCGCCTTCTACCGGAAGCACCTGGATCGCTTCCGCGACGATGATCGCCGCGCGGTTTCGGCGGTGCTCTACCTCAATCCCGAGTGGCTGCCCGGCGAGGGCGGCGAGCTGCGCCTGTACCTGGGCGACGGCTCGACCCACGACGTGCTGCCCGAAGCCGGCACCCTGGTGGTGTTCCTCTCCGGCGAGCTGCCCCACGAGGTGCTGCCGGCCAGCCGCGAGCGCCTCTCGCTCACCGGCTGGTTCCGCCGCCGCGGTGACGGCCCGCTCTGACGTGCACGGGGCTCAGTGGCCCCAGACCTTGATGGTGCCGCGCAGGTCGACGATGTCGCGGATCTCGATACTGCCCAGGCTGCTGTCGCCCACGTACATGTCGGCCCCGACCCGCATGCGGATGCGCTGGGCGGGCAGGCCCGACTGAATCAGCTGGTCGTTGATGGTGGTCAGGTCCGGCAGGGTGAGCACCAGCTGGTCCTTGCCGCTGGCGTTCTTGACCACGTCGATCATCAGGGTCGGCTGGTCGACGCCGAAGATCGGCAGGGTCAGGCCGAGCTGCGCCGGCCCCAGGGCGAAGCTGCCGCCGGCGCCATTGGGGCAGGCGCTGGGGCTGTCGCAGCCGTTGTCGATGCGGATGTTGCGCAGCGAGGCGCTGTTGCCGCTGTCCGTCCAGCTCAGTTTGTCGATGCGTGCCATCACGTCCAGGCGGATGCTGATGCCGGCCTGGCCGGTGACGTCGGCCATCTGCTGGTTGTCGAGGGATTCCATGGCGGCCTGGCCGGTGGTGCACAACAGCAGGGCGGAGCAGGCGAGGAGCGGGTGCAGGATCGTTCTTGTTATGGGCATGACGGCTGTCCTTCGCGGGTTGGCCGGCGCAGTCTGGTGAGGCGCCTGCCGCTGCGCCAGTGCCCGCCGGCGCTTCCCGCCTAAGGATGGGCCAGCCAAAGGCTGGCGTCGGCCCGCGCAGCCGGTGGGTGTTACGTGCGGTGACCGTCGCGGCGCGGCGCGCTAGGCTGGCGCCCCTCGAGGAGTGATTTCATGCAGAAGATTCTGGTCAGCCGCTGCCTGCTGGGACAGCGGGTGCGATATGACGGCGGCGCCCACGGGCCCTTCGATTTGCTGCAGCGCTGGCAGGACGAGGGGCGCATCGTGCCGGTGTGCCCGGAAGTCGCCGGCGGCCTGCCGACGCCGCGTGCGCCGGCCGAAGTGCCCGGCGGGCAGGGGGCGCAGGTGCTGGAGGGGCGGGTGCCGGTGCTGACCGACGGCGGCGAGGACGTCACCGCCGAGTTCGTCGCCGGGGCGCGCATCGCCCTGGAGCTGGTGCGCCGCCACGGCATCGGTGTCGCGGTGCTCAAGGCGCGCAGCCCCTCCTGCGGCAACGAGGAGGCCTATGACGGCACCTTCAGCGGCACCCGCGTGCCCGGCGAAGGCGTGACGGCGGCGCTGCTGCGCGCCGAAGGCGTGCGGGTGTTCAACGAAACGCAGCTTGAGGCCGCAGCCGCCTGGCTGGCGGCGCGGGAAGCCGCAGCAGCCGGCTAGGGCTGCTCGGGGTCCGCTTCGGGCTTGGATTCGGGCTGGGGCGACGGCTGCGGTTTCTCGCCCTCCGACGCCGCCTGGGAAGGCGCCTGGCCCTCCAGCCATTTGCGCGACAGTTCGTCCAGGCGCCCGCTGCTCTTGAGCTTGTTCAGGGCATTGTTGAGGGCACTGCGGAACGCCGGGTTCTCCTTGAGGAAGGGGATCGCCTGCTCCTGCGGGCCCTTCTCGCTGCCCTCCGCGCTCTTGTCCTGGGCCTGGCTGGGCGCCAGCGACTGGGTCAGCCCGCCGCTGTCGGTGCCGCCGGCGATCTGCTGGCCGCCACCGACGCCATAGGGCTCGCTGAACTCCAGTTGCTGATCATCACGGGCGGCCTGGGCCTCGCGGCTGAGCACGATGTCTACACTGCCACTGCGCAGGCCATCGAGCAGCTTGTCGCGCGGCACGGGGATGAAGTCCGCCTTGACGTTGAGCTCATCGGCCAGGGCGTGACCAAGCTCCACCTCGTAGCCGGTGAGCTTGTCGTCCTGGCGGAAGCTGTAGGGCGGCGCGTCGTCAACCAGGGCAATCCGCAGGCTGCCACGCTCCCAGACATCGTCGATCAGGTCGGCCCGGGCCAGCGGCGCGGCGACCAGGGGAATGAGGGCGAGCAGGCAGTGCAACAGGCGCATTTCAGGTAAACCTCTGGTTCTTCTTGATCGATGACCCGGGACGGTGGGTTCAGCGTAGACACAACCGGCAACGTGGGCCGCTGAACCTAACCCCCCATGCAGGGTCTGTGTGTTGCTTACCAACAAGGAGTCAGTCATGAAGCTTGCGTACGCTCCCCTGGGCCTTGCGGCCCTGCTGGCGGTGGTTTCCACCGCGACGTTCGCCGAGATGCCGCGCACACCGGCGCCCGAAGGCGCGAAGGTCTATTTCATCGAGCCCGCCGACGGCGCCACTGTGGACAAGACGTTCAGCGTCAAGTTCGGTTTGCAGGGCATGGGCGTCGCCCCGGCCGGGGTCGATTCGCCTGCCACGGGCCACCACCACCTGCTGATCGATGTCGACAAGGAACCGGCGATGAACATGCCGCTGCCGATGACCGACAACCTCAAGCACTTCGGCAAGGGCCAGACGGAAACCCAGGTCACCCTGCCGCCGGGCAAGCACACCCTGCAGCTGCTGGTGGGCGACAAGAACCACGTGCCGCTGGACCCGCCGGTCATCTCCGAGAAGATCACCGTCACCGTGAAATGATCGTGAAATCGCGGGCATGAAGAAGGGAGGCCAAGGCCTCCCTTTTTTGTCCAGCTCCGTCGCCAGGGCTCGCGAGCTGGAGCTAGACAAGGCGGGAATGGTCGAGAAGCGCGGAGTTTACGACTGTAAATGAGCACTTCGAGGCCGTTCCCAACGCCGTATCGCCGACGCGCAAGGCACGAACCTCAGATCGAGTCGTTCAGATGAACCTGAAATCCCACGCATGGAAAAGGGAGGCCAAGGCCTCCCTTTTTTGTCCAGCTCCGTCGTCAGGGCTCGCGAGCTGGAGCGAGACAAGGCGGGAATGGCCGAGAAGCGCGGAGTTTACGACTGTAAATGAGCACTTCGAGGCCGTTCCCAACGCCGTATCGCCGACGCGCAAGGCACGAACCTCAGATCGAATCGTTCAGATGAACCTGAAATCCCGCGCATGAAAAAGGGAGGCCGAGGCCTCCCTTTTTACTGTCCAGCGCCATCGTCAGGGCTCGCGAGCTAGAGCGAGACAAGGCGGGAATGGCCGAGAAGCGCGGAGTTTACGACTGTAAATGAGCACTTCGAGGCCGTTCCCAACGCCGTATCGCCGACGCGCAGCAGCCCTGGGTTAGAAGAGGACGCGGCTGCGAATGGTGCCGTTGACGTGCTGCAGCTTCTCCAGCGCCAGGTCCGAGTACTCGGCGTCGACGTCGATCACCACGTAGCCGACCTTGGCGTTGGTCTGCAGGTACTGGCCGGAGATGTTGATGCCATTGTCGGCGAACACCTTGTTGATCTCGCTCATCACGCCGGGAACGTTGGCGTGGATGTGCAGCAGGCGGTGCTTGCCGGGGTGCGACGGCAGGGCCACTTCTGGGAAGTTGACCGAGGACACGGAGGTGCCGTTGTCGCTGTACTTGACCAGCTTCTCGGCCACTTCAAGGCCGATGTTGGCCTGGGCCTCGGCGGTGGAACCCCCGATGTGCGGGGTGAGGATCACGCGATCCAGGCCACGCAGCGGGCTTTCGAACTCTTCGTCGTTGGACTTGGGCTCGACCGGGAACACGTCGATGGCGGCGCCGATCAGGTGCTCGTCCTTGATGGCGGCGGCCAGGTGGTCCAGCTCGACCACGGTGCCGCGCGCGGCGTTGATCAGGATGCCGCCCTTCTTGATGGCGCGGATTTCCTTCTCGCCGATCATCCACTGGGTGGAGGGCAGCTCGGGAACGTGCAGGGAGACGATGTCGCTCATGCCCAGCAGCTCGTGCAGGTCGCCGATCTGCGTGGCGTTGCCCAGCGGCAGCTTGGTCAGGGTGTCGTAGAAGAACACCTGCATGCCCAGGGCTTCGGCCAACACCGAGAGCTGGGTGCCGATGGAGCCGTAGCCGACGATGCCGAGCTTCTTGCCGCGGATCTCGAAGGAGTTGGCCGCCGACTTGATCCAGCCGCCACGGTGGCAGGAGGCGTTCTTCTCCGGGATGCCGCGCAGCAGCAGGATGGCTTCGGCCAGGACCAGCTCGGCGACCGAGCGGGTGTTGGAATAGGGGGCGTTGAACACGGCGATGCCACGTTCGCGGGCGGCGTTCAGGTCGACCTGGTTGGTACCGATACAGAAGCAGCCCACGGCGATCAGCTTCTTGGCGCAGTCGAACACTTCCTCGGTCAGCTGGGTGCGGGAGCGGATGCCGATGAAGTGGGCATCGGCGATCTTTTCCTTCAGCTCGTCATCCGAGAGCGCGCCCTTGAGGTACTCGATGTTGCTGTAGCCGGCGGCCTTCAGGGTGTCCACGGCGTTCTGGTGGACGCCTTCGAGGAGAAGGAACTTGATCTTGCTCTTGTCGAGGGAGGTCTTGCTCATCTGCGTACCTATTTGTCCCGGTAGAAAAGTTCAGAAGGCTGTGCGGCAGCTACCCCGGAAAAGGCCTGTAAGGCATGATTCGCGGGGTGCGTATGCTAGCATGTTCTCCTTTTTCCTTGCTCGGTTGCGACCTGAAACGTTCTCAGGGCGACCATGAATGATTCGAGAGTTCCCTTGATGACCAACGTTGCCCTGATCGAAGAGCTGAAGACCCTGGTTGAGCCTGGCAAGGTGCTGACCGACGCCGATTCCCTGAACACCTACGGCAAGGACTGGACCAAGCATTTCGCCCCGGCGCCCTCCGCCATCGTCTTCCCCAAGACCATCGAGCAGGTGCAGGCCATCGTCCGCTGGGCCAACCAGCACAAGGTCGCCCTGGTGCCTTCGGGCGGCCGTACCGGCCTTTCCGCCGCCGCCGTCGCCGCCAATGGCGAGGTGGTCGTGGCCTTCGACTACATGAACCAGATCCTCGAGTTCAACGAATTCGACCGCACCGCCGTATGCCAGCCGGGTGTCGTCACCGCGCAGCTGCAGAGCTTCGCCGAGGACAAGGGCCTGTACTACCCGGTGGACTTCGCGTCTGCCGGTTCCAGCCAGATTGGCGGCAATATCGGTACCAATGCCGGCGGGATCAAGGTCATTCGCTACGGCATGACCCGTAACTGGGTGGCCGGCCTCAAGGTCGTCACCGGCACCGGCGAGCTGCTGGAGCTGAACCGCGACCTGATCAAGAACGCCACCGGCTATGACCTGCGCCAGCTGTTCATCGGCGCCGAAGGCACCCTGGGCTTCGTGGTCGAGGCCACCATGCGCCTGGATCGTGCACCGAAGAACCTCACCGCGATGGTCCTCGGCACCCCGGACTTCGACTCGATCATGCCGGTGCTGCACGCCTTCCAGAGCAAGCTCGACCTCACCGCCTTCGAATTCTTCTCCGACAAGGCCCTGGCCAAGATCATGGCCCGTGGCGACGTGCCGGCGGCCTTCGAGACCGAATGCCCCTTCTATGCGCTGCTGGAGTTCGAGGCCACCACCGAGGAAGTGGCCAACGACGCCCTGGCCACCTTCGAGCACTGCGTCGAGCAGGGCTGGGTGCTGGACGGCGTGATGAGCCAGAGCGAGCAGCAACTGCAGAACCTGTGGAAGCTGCGCGAGTACATCTCCGAGACCATCTCCCACTGGACGCCCTACAAGAACGACATCTCGGTGACCGTTTCCAAGGTGCCGGCCTTCCTCAAGGACATCGACACCATCGTCGAAGCCAACTACCCCGATTTCGAAGTGGTCTGGTTCGGCCATATCGGCGACGGCAACCTGCACCTGAACATCCTCAAGCCGGACGCCCTGTCCAAGGACGAGTTCTTCGCCAAGTGCGCGACCGTGAACAAGTGGGTGTTCGAGACCGTGCAGAAGTACAACGGCTCGATCTCCGCCGAACACGGCGTGGGCATGACCAAGCGCGACTACCTCACCTACAGCCGCTCGGAGCCCGAGATCGCCGTGATGAAGGCCATCAAGGCGGTGTTCGATCCCAACGGGATCATGAACCCCGGCAAGATTTTCAACTGAAAGCTACTGCGCTCGTGACGCTTTCAGGTCCGTATTCTCAAGGAGTCGGTAAATGAGCTACCAGCACCAGTACGTCGACGGCACCCGCATCCACTTCCCCCTCGGCAAGGTCGTGTGCATCGGCCGCAACTACGCCGAGCACGCCAAGGAACTGAACAACCCGGTGCCCACCGAGCCGCTGCTGTTCATCAAGCCGGCGTCCAGCGTGGTGGCCATCGAGGGCGGTTTCTCCATTCCCGAGGACCGCGGCGTGGTGCACTACGAGGCTGAGATCGCCGTGCTGATCGGCAAGCCGCTGTCGCGCAACCCCAGCCTGGAAGAGGCCCGAGACGCCATCTCCGGCTTCGCCCCGGCCCTGGACCTGACCCTGCGCGACGTGCAGGCCAGGCTCAAGGAGAAGGGCTGGCCCTGGGAGGTCGCCAAGGCCTTCGACGGCGCCTGCGTGCTGGCCCCCTTCGTGCCGGGCGATGCGATCGAGGATCTGAGCGACATCGGCATCCGCCTGACCATCAATGGCGACGTGCGCCAGGACGGCAACAGCCGCGACATGCTCAACCCGGTGCTGCCGCTGCTCCAGGCCATCAGCCAGCACTTCAGCCTGCAGCCGGGCGACGTGGTGCTGACCGGCACCCCCGTCGGCGTCGGTCCGCTGAACAAGGGCGATGCCCTGACCCTGGAACTGGTCGGTCACTCCTCGTTCGACAGCGGCGTCATCTGAGGGCCACCAGGGAACTTCGGCGGTGGCTGGCGATCTGACTGCCACCAGCCGAAGTCGTAGCCAATGGCCATGTCCTTTCCCCGCCCCAATTTTCGCACCTGCACCCTTCTGGTGCTGTTCGCGGCCTGCGTCGCCGCCATCCGCTACCTGCACCTCGATGACCGCGCCTCCCTGTGGCTCAGCGAGCGCAACCTGAGCAAGGGCGAGCGCGCCGCCAGCATCTGGCTGCCGGGCTACAAGGCGGTGCTGCAGGGCAAGCCCCTGGCCGGCCTGGAGAACGACGAGACCTCCGATCTCGCCTACAACCCGGTCACCGGGACCCTGTTCACCGTCACCGGCAAGGTGCCGCAACTGGTGGAGCTGACCCGCGACGGCGACGTGCTGCGGCGCATCCCGCTCAAGGGCTTCTCAAACCCCGAGGGCGTGGCGGTGCTGGAGAACGGCAACGTCGCGGTCACCGACGAGCGCCGCCGCAGCCTGTCGATCTTCCACCTCGACCCGTTGACCCGTGAACTGGACGTGAGCCAGGGCGACGAGTTCGACCTGGGCTTCCCGGATTCCGGCAACAAGGGTTTCGAAGGCATCGCCTGGGACCCCGCCCAGGGCCGCCTGCTGCTGGGCAAGGAACGCACGCCGGAGATGTTCAGCCTCAACAGCGATGGCAGCCGTCGCCTGGAAGGCGCCCTGCGGCCGCTGCCGGGCTACGGCCTGGGCATGCGCAATCTGTCGGCCCTCAGCATCGACCCGCGCACCGGCCACCTGCTGGTGCTCTCGGCGCAATCGAACCTGCTGCTGGAGCTGGACGAGACCGGCGAGCCGGTGAGCTTCATCAGCCTCCTGGGCGGGCTCAATGGCCTGGCCAGGCGCATCCCCCGTGCCGAAGGCGTGGCCATGGACGAGCGCGGCGACATCTACATGGTCAGCGAGCCCAACCTCTTCTACGTATTCCGCAAGGCCGACACCGCCGATGCAGCCGAACGCGGCTGACGCGTTCAGCTTCGCTTAAGGCTGTTTTAAGCCTGGCTTCAGCGCCGCGCCCTAGCCTGATCCCGTCAACCACATCGAACGGGATCACCCCATGAACACCAAATACCTCGCCCTGCTCCTCGCCCCGCTGTTCTCCACTGCCGCCCTGGCCTCCAGCTACACCGGCCCGGGTTCCACGCCCCAGGTCACCACCGTGGCCGCCGCCATGGAAGCCGCCGACGACGCCGCCGTGGTGCTCCAGGGCCAGATCGTCAAACGCATCAAGGGCGATATCTACGAATTCAAGGACGCCACCGGCACCATCAAGGTCGAGATCGACGACGAAAACTGGCCGCCCCATGCCATCGACGACAAGGCCCAGGTCAAGCTCACCGGTGAAGTGGACCGCGACCTGATGGGCCGCGAGATCGACGTCGAGTTCGTCGAGCGGGTCAACTGATCCAGTCCCCGCCCACCAAACGGCCCCATTGCGGGGCCGTTTTTCGTTGGGGATTTGCTGTTGCGAAAGAGAGGAGGCGCATGCCGGTAGGGCCCAACGTGCCTGTGCATGATGGGTTTCGCTTCGCTCTACGCCATCCTACGGAAGCGGTCATCCGGGGCCCTAGCCGCGACGACCTCACGCCACCCCATCGAACCCCTGCAGCACATTGATCGCGTTGATGCCGATTTCCTCCACCGCGTATCCCCCCTCCATCACGAACAGGGTCTGCAGGCCGAGCTGGCCGATGATCTCGCCCATGCGCAGGTAGTCCGGGCTGTCGAGCTTGAACTGCGAGATGGGGTCTTCCTTGAAGGTGTCCACGCCCAGCGACACCACCAGTGCGTCCGGGGCGAAGGCGGCGATCTGCCGGCAGGCATCGGCCAGGGCCTGGCTCCATACCGCCCAGTCGCTGCCCTCGGCCAGCGGGTAGTTGAAGTTGAAGCCCCTGCCCGCGCCCTCGCCCTTCTCGTCGGCGAAGCCGAGGAAGTAGGGGTACTCGAAGCGCGGGTCGCCGTGGATCGAGGTGAAGAGCACGTCGGCGCGATCGTAGAAGATGTCCTGGGTGCCGTTGCCGTGGTGGTAGTCGACGTCGAGCACCGCCACGCGCTTGGCGCCCCTGTCCAGCAAGGCCTGCACGGCGATGGCGGCGTTGTTCAGGTAGCAATAGCCGCCCATGTAGTCGGCGGCGGCGTGGTGGCCCGGCGGGCGGCACAGGGAGAACACCCCGCGTGCGCCCTTGGCCAGTTCGGCCTGGCCGCTGAGGGCGACGTTGGCCGAGCTGATGATGGCCTGCCAGGTGCCGGCGGTGATGGGCGCACCGGCGTCGAAGGAGTAGTAGCCCAGGCGGCCGTCGATGTCGGTGGGCTCCACCTGGCGCAGGCGCCGGGTCGGCCAGGCGATGGGCAGCATGTCGTGGCTGCGGCCCTTGGCCTGCCAGTCGGCCCAGGCGTTCTGCAGAAAGCGCACGAAGCCTTCGCCGTGTACCCGCAGGATCGGCGCCAGGCCGAAGTCCTGCGGCGCCTGGATGGCGCCGAGCTGCACGGCCTTGGCACGGTCCAGGACCATGTCGGCGCGGCTGGGCTTCTCGAAGCAGGGGGTGAACTGGCCGCCGATGAGTTCGTGCTTGCCGTGGTGCAGGTGGTGGTCGTCGCTGTAGAGGGTCAGCATGTCCGGCTCCTTGCGGGTTGGGTGGTGGGTCGGTTCGATCAGTGTTCGGAGAACTGCACCTGGGGCGCCGGCCGCCTGAAACCGCCGGTGTGCCACGCCAGGTAGAGGAAGCCTGTGGCGAACCAGGCCAGGCCGATGCCCAGGGTCAGCGCGGAGAGGCTGGTCCACAGCCAGGCGATCAGGCCGAAACCGATCAGTGGCAGCAGCCCATAGCGCAGCCTGTCACCGAGGCCGTGGGGCTGGCCGTCCAGCAGGTGGCTGCGGATCACCGCCAGGTTCACCACCGAGAAGGCCACCAGGGCGCCGAAGCTGATCATCGACGCCAGGGTGGTGAGGTCGATGACGATGGCCAGCAGCGAAACCAGGGACACCAGCAGGATCGACAGGGTGGGCGTCCGGTAGCGTGGCGAGAGGCGACCGAAGAGGCGGCGCGGGAGGATGCCGTCGCGGCCCATGCTGAACAGGATGCGCGACACCGAGGCCTGGGACGCCAGGGCGGACCCGGCGGCGCCGGCCACGTAGGCGGCGGTGAAGAAGGCCTCCAGCAGGCCGCCACCGGCCTTGAGCATCACCTCGGTGGCCGCGGCGTCCGGGTCCTTGAAGGCGCTGCCGGGGAACACCAGTTGCGCCACCAGGGCCAGGAGGATGAACAGCAGCCCGGCGGTGATGGTGGTCATGACGATGGCGCGGGGGATGTCGCGGCGCGGGTCGCGGGCCTCCTCGGCCAGGGTGGACACCGCATCGAAACCGAGGAAGGACAGGCACAGCACCGCCGCGCCGGCCATCAGCGGCGCCAGGCCCGGCTGGGTGCCATCGCCCAGCAACGGCGCCATGAGGTCCACCTCGCCGCCGCCCAGGCTGCGCATGGACATCGCCAGGAACACCACGACGAACACCAGCTGCGCGCCGACGATGGCGTTGCTCATGCCCGACACCGAGCCGATACCGCGCAGGTTGAGCAGGGTGACCAGGGCCACCGCCGCCACCACGAAGGCCCAGGCGGGCACGGCGGGGAAGGCGATATTGAGGAACAGGCCGATCACCAGGTAGTTGATCATCGGCAGGAACAGGTAATCGAGCAGCAGCGACCAGCCGGCGAGGAAGCCCACCGCCGGGCCGAAGCTCAGGCTGGCGTAGGAGTACGCCGAGCCTGCCACCGGGTACTTGCGCACCATGAAGCTGTAGGAGAAGGCGGTGAAGAGCATCGCCGCCAGGGTCGCGACATAGGCCAGCGCGGTGCGCCCGCCGGTCATCTCGGTGACCACGCCGTAGGTGGTGAACACCGTCAGCGGCACCATGTACACCAGGCCGAAGAACACCAGGGCCGGCAGGCCGAGGATGCGCCGCAGGTGGGTGCCCTGGGCGCTGTGGGTGAAGTCGTCGAAGGCTTTGCTCATGGAAATACCTCGCGGGCACCTGCCGGGCAGGCGCTGGGGTGGATCGTCGGGCGCGTCGTGCGTCGATGGGCGGGCCGTGATGGCCCAGGGTCAGCTGGCGGGCAGTCGGCCGCTGTGGGGGATGGCGCTAAGGCAGGTGGTGCGGGGCATGGCGGTCAGTCTCTTGTTCTTGTGCATGGGCGCCGGAGGGCGCGGGTGGCCGGCGCATCGCTCCCGTCGACGCGCCTGCTGGCTCGGGGTGGTCCGGCCCGCCGTGCGGCGGGCCGGAAGCCGGTCATTTCTTCAGCTTGGTCCATACCTTGCTGCGCAGGTTCAGGGCCTTGGGCGAGCAGAGCTTGAAGCTCTTCAGGCGGTCCAGCTTGTCCTGCGGGGTGTTGATCGCCGGGTCGTCGAACAGCTCCTTCTCCATGAACTTCTCGGAGCCTTCGATGGCGTTGTTGTACTTGGCGAAGTTGGAGGCGGCGGCGATGTTCTCCGGCAGCATCATCCAGTTGATGAAGGCGTGGGCCTCCGCGACGTTGGCCGCGTCCTTGGGGATCACGAAGTTGTCGATGAACAGGTGGATGCCTTCCTTCGGATAGACGTACACCAGGCTGTCGCGCTGGGCGTGGGCGCGGTGGTAGGCGCCGTTCCACTGCATGTGCATGGCCACTTCGCCTGCGGCCATGCGCTCGATGGTGCCGTCGCTGTTGTACATGGCCAGCAGCGGTTTCTGCGCCAGCAGCAGGTCCTGGATCTTCTTCGCGTCCTTCGGGTCCTCGGTGCACTGGTCGATGTCCAGGTAGTGGGACGCGGCGATGTACAGGTCTTCGATGGAGTTGAGCGCCACCACCTTGCCCTTGAGCTCGGCCGGCGGCTCGAAGAAGGGTTTCCAGCTCTCCTCCAGGGCCCCGCCTGGCACCTGCTTGCTGTCGTAGCTGTAGCCGGTGGTGCCCCACAGGTAGGGCACGCTGTAGTCGTGGCCGGGGTCGAAGTCGAGGCTCTGGAAGTTGGCCTTGAGGTTCTTCAGGTTGGGCAGCTGGGCCTTGTCGAACTTCTGCAGCAGGCCGTCGGTGGCCATGATCTGGATGAAGCTGTCCGAGGGCACCACCACGTCGTAGGCGCCGCCGCCGGCCTTGAGCTTGGCCAGCAGGGTCTCGTTGCTGTCGTAGGCGTCCAGGGTGGCCTTGATGCCGGTGTCCTTCTCGAACTTCTTCAGCAGCTCCGGTGGGAAGTAGTCCGACCAGTTGGCCAGGTGCAGGGTGCCGGCCGCCTGGGCGGTGCCGGACAGGCCCAGGGCGAGCAGCAGGGAGAGCGCGAGCGGTGTGGTGCGGGTCATGACGGGCTCCTTTGGGCTCAGCGCTTGCGCTGGCCGATGTAGTAGGACAACGCAACGAACGCTATGGAAATCACCAGGATGATCGAGGAAATCGCGTTTATCTTCGGCGATATGCCCATCCTGATGGAGCTGAAGATGTACACCGGCAGGGTGGTGGCCCCGGCCCCGGCGACGAAGTAGGTGATGACGAAATCGTCCATGGAGATGATGAAGGCGAGCATCGCCCCCGAAAGGATGCCGGGCGTCAGCAGCGGGAAGGTGATCTTCCAGAAGGCCTTCCAGGGCGAGGCGTAGAGATCGGCGGCGGCTTCGGCCAGGCGCGGGTCCATGCCCTCCAGCCGTGCGCGGATCGGCAGGTAGGCGAAGGGGATGCAGAACACCACGTGGGCGATGAGGATGGTGAACAGCGAAAGCTTCAGGCCGACGAAGGCGAAGAACATCAGCGTCGCCACGGCGGTGACGATCTCCGGCACCAGCAGCGGCAGGCCGAGCACGCCGCTCATGGCGGTCTGCCCACGGAAGGCGCGGCCGCGCATGCCCAGGGCCGCGAGGGTGGCCAGGGTGGTGGCGATCAGGGTGGCGAAAGTGGCCACCAGCAGCGAGTTCTTCGCCGCGCGGACGATCTCCGGGTCGTTGGCCACCACCGCGTACCACTTGAGGCTGAAGCTCTCCCAGATGGTCGCCGACTGGCCGCCGTTGAAGCTCAGCGCCACCAGCACCAGGATCGGCACGTAGAGGAAGGCGAAGAACAGCCAGGCAGTGGGGCGCACGCCGGTGAAGCGCCAGAGCGGGCCTTGCAGGTTCATGGGTGGCCTCCGGCGGTGCCCGGCTTGAAGCGCAGGCTGTAGAGCAGCATCGCCAGCAGCACGAAGCCGAGCAGGGCGAAGGACAGCGCCGCGCCCAGCGGCCAGTTGTGCGAGGCGCCGAACTGCAGCTGGATGAGGTTGCCGATCATCAGCGACTTACCGCCCCCCAGCAGCTCGGGAATGATGTAGTTGCCGAGCGAGGGGATGAACACCAGGATCACCCCGGCCATCACCCCCGGCATCGCCAGCGGCAGGATGATCCGCTTCAGGGCCTGGAAGCGGTTGGCGCCCAGGTCGAAGGCCGCCTCCACCAGGCGCCAGTCGAGTTTCTCCAGGCTGGTGTAGATGGGCAGCACCATGAACGGCAGGAAGGTATAGAGCAGGCCGATGATCACCGCGCCGTCGGTATAGAGGATGCCCAGCGCCTTGTCGGAGAGCCCCAGCCCGTGCAGGGAGCTGTCCACCAGCCCGCCGTTGCGCAGTAGCAGGATCCAGGCGTAGACCCGCACCAGCAGGTTGGTCCAGAACGGCACCGTGACCAGGAACAGCAGCAGGTTGCGCTTGCGCTCGTTCTGCAGCGCCAGGTAGAGCGCGGTGGGGAAGCCGATCAGCAGGCAGCCGGCGGTGGTCATCACCGACAGCCAGAACGAGCGCTGGAAGATCTGCAGGTAGTCGGTGTTGAACACCAGGCTGTCGTCCAGGTCCCGCTCGTAGAGGAAGTTGACGTAGGCCTCCAGCGAGTACTCGCCCCACTTCACGCCGCCGTAGTCGCCCGGTTGCAGCAGTGACACCAGCAGCATGATGCCCAGGGGCAACAGCAGGAACAGGCCCAGGGTGAACATGGCCGGCGCGGCCAGCAGCAGGCGCCGGCGCAGCTGGCGGGCCTCGGCCTGGGCGCGCAGGCTGCTCATCGCGGCAGCACCCGCACCGCGCTGGCGGGCACCTGCAGGCGCACGCGGGTGCCGGCCTCCAGGCAGCCCCCGGCGCCGTCGCGGTTCTGCCGGCGCACGCGGAAGCCGCTCTGCCCGGCCACGCGCAGCAGGTAGAGGGTGTCGGTGCCGACGTAGACCACCGTCTCCACCTCCCCTTCGAGGTTGCCGTCCGGGTCGATGGCGATGCGCTCCGGGCGGATGGCCAGGGTCACCGGGCCACGGCGCTCGCCGGGGGCATCGAGCACCTGCCCGTCGGCCAGGCGCACGCCGGTGTCCAGCGCCTCGGCATCGAGGAAGTTGGTCTCGCCGATGAAGTCGGCCACGGTGCGGTCCACCGGCGCTTCGTAGATCTCGGTCGGGCTGCCGACCTGGAGGATGCGCCCCTTGTGCATCACCGCGATGCGGTCGGACATGGTCAGGGCTTCTTCCTGGTCGTGGGTGACGAAGATGAAGGTGATGCCGGTCTCGTGCTGCAGGCGCTTGAGCTCGATCTGCATGTCCTTGCGCAGCTTCTGGTCCAGCGCCGAGAGGGACTCGTCCAGCAGCAGCACCTTGGGCCGGCTGGCCAGGGCGCGGGCCAGGGCGATGCGCTGTTGCTGGCCGCCGGAGAGCTGGTCGGCGCGGCGCCGGCCGACGTCCGGCAGCTTCACCAGCTCCAGCATGCGCTGCACCGTGGCTTCGATCTCGGCCTTGGGGCGGCCCTGCATCTCCAGGCCGAAGCCGATGTTCTGCGCCACCGTCATGTGCGGGAACAGTGCGTAGCTCTGGAATACGGTGTTGACCGGTCGGCGGAAGGGCGGCAAGCCCTGCATCTCCTCGCCATAGAGGCGGATGGCACCGGCGCTGGGCTGTTCGAACCCCGCGATCAGGCGCAGGAGGGTGGTCTTGCCGCAGCCGGAAGGGCCGAGGAGGGTGAAGAACTCGTTGGCGCGGATCTCCAGGGAAACCTCGTCCAGGGCGCGGACGCCCTGCCCCGGATCGCCGAACTCCATGCAGACACGGTCGATGCTGATCGCACTGGACATGCTTATCGCAAGCTCTAAGGGATTGTTCTTATTGGGCTTTTTCGCATGACGCAAAGGCCCCTGGCGCCTTTGATTCTGTCAGCGGCGTGCGGGGCGCAGAACGATAGAAACGGTCAAAAGGGGATAATTTCGGACAATTTGCTGGCGGGTGCCAGTGGGAAGGATCGAGGCTCGGACTTTTTGGGTGGGGCCCTGCGTTCGCGGGGATGACGACGGGCGGAGGCACCCCGCGGCAGGCGTTTCCGCAAGCGCGGGTATCCGCCGGATCGCACCGACAGGAGACGTAGCCCGGGCTTCGGCCCGGGAATGCCCGGAGTGGGTGGCGCCGGCGAATGCGGCGCCGGATCAGCGCCGGTACTGGCTCGGCGGCTGGCCGCTCCAGCGCTGGAAGGCGTGGCGGAAGCTGGCGGTCTCGGCGTAGCCGAGCTGCTCGGCGATCAGGTAGATCGGCAGGTCGGTCTGCAACAGCAGCTGGCGTGCCTTGTCGTAGCGCACTTCATCCAGCAGCCGCTGGTAGCTGGTGTTGAGGCGCTGCAGGTGGCGGCGCAGGGTGCGTTCGGAGCGGTGCAGGCTGCGGGCGACGCGGTCCAGGTTGCTGGCTTCGCTGAGGTGGCCGGCCAGGTGCTCGCGGATCTGGTCGAGCACGTCGTGGCGGCTGGTGAGCTGGGCGTCGAGCTTCTGGCACTGCTGCAGGCCGTGGTGGCAGGTCACCGGGTCGGCCAGGGGCAGGGTGCGGTCGAGCAGCGCGGCGTTGAAGCAAAGTGCTGTGCGCGAATCGCCGAAGTCCACCGGGCAGCCGAGCTTCTCCGTGTAGGCGGCCGCATGCAGCGGCGGGCGGTAGGGCAGGCGCACCCGGCGCGGGCGCACGGCTTCGCCCAGCAGGTCCTGGATCACCGTGAGCAGCGAGGTCAGGCACAGCTCGCTGTTGAACACCATGAGCTCCGGCGCATAGCGGTAGCCGGTGGCGACCAGGCGGGCCTCGGTGCCGTCTTCCTCCAGGGTCAGGGTGAAGTAGCTGCCCAGCAGCGAGGCGTTGGCCAGGGCGATGTTCAGTGCATCGCGCAGGGTGCGGCTGGCGAGCATGGTGTAGCCGAGGATGCCGTAGGCCGAGACGTGCATGCGCAGGCCTAGGGAAAGGCCCAGCGCCGGGTCGCGCGTGCTGCTCAGGGCGTTGGCGAAGACCCGCAACTCCTGGGCGTGGGTGATCAGCTTGTCGGGGGTGTCGAGGTCGCTGCAGGCGACGCCGCTGCCTTCGAGCAGGCGCGGGCGCGGCACTTCCTCGGCGAGGGTCTCCACCGCCAGGGCGATGGTGTGCAGGGTGGTCATGACCCGTTCGGGTAGCAATGGCGCCGCCATGTTTCGTCCCCTTTGGTAACGGTGGGGTGCCGGGAGGGTGCATGGGCCTGTGCATTAAGTTTCGGTTCAGGCATCACAATGGCGCACTCTTGTATCCTCGGCGCGCCCCTGAACCCTAGAGTTTGTCCCGATGCGATCCTTCCTGACTCCCCGTTGGCTGGTTTCCGGCCTGTTGTTCTGTGTGTTGCTGGTGCTCGGCATCGCCGCCCAGGAGTTTCGCCTGTTCGAGCGCGGCTGGTTCATCGTGCAAGAATGGCGCCACGCTTCGGAGTGGCGCGAGCGCTCGATCTGGCTGCCGGACTACCGGGTGACCATCGAGGCGCAGCCCATCGAGGGGCTGGACGACGATGTCTCCGCGCTTACCTACGACCCGGACCGCCATAGCCTGCTGACGGTCACCAACCAGCGCCCGCAGATCATCGAGCTGTCCCTGGACGGCCACATCATCCGGCGCATCGACCTGGAGGGCTTCGGCGATCCGGAGGCCATCGAGTACATCAGCAAGGGCGTCTACGTCATCACCGACGAGCGCCTGCAACGCCTGGTCAAGGTGCGCCTGGACGAGGACACCACCCGCCTGGACGCCAGCGAGTCGCAGCAGCTCTCCCTGGGCATCGGCCTCAACGGCAACAAGGGCTTCGAGGGCCTGGCCTACGACCCCGCCGGGCAGCGCCTGTTCGTGGCCAAGGAGCGCGACCCGGTGCGCATCTACGAGGTCCATGGCTTCCCCCACACCAACCCGGACAAACCCTTCGCGGTGCACGTGGTGGACGACCCCAAGCGCGACGCCGGGCTCTTCGTCCGCGACCTTTCCAGCCTGCAATACGACGACCTCAGCGGCCACCTGCTGGCGCTGTCCGATGAATCGCGGCTGGTGCTGGAGATCAACGCCGACGGCAAGCCCATCAGCAGCCTGTCGCTGCTGCGCGGCATGCACGGCCTGACCCGCGGCGTGCCGCAGGCGGAGGGCGTGGCGATGGATAACGAAGGGAACCTGTACCTGGTCAGCGAGCCGAACCTGTTCTACAGGTTCAGCAAGCCGGCGGGGGAGTGACGCTCGATGTTCCACGAGGCGCTTCGCAAGCGACGCGCCCCGTGGCCTGGAATCAATACCAGGGACGCTCTACCTGGGGCAGGCTGAGGGTCTTGTCGCGGTAGTTGGCCTGGGCGGCCTTGATGTCGGTGCGCAGGGCTTTTGCTTCCCGCAGCAGGTCGTTCACCTCGGCTTCCGGGGGGTTGAACCCGGCCCCTGCGAGCCGCGTGATTACCAGAGTGCCGTCACGGTTACCTTCCACCAGGGCGATGGTCGCCCAGATGAACGCCTGCTTGTACTCACCCTTGAGCAGGTTGAGCGCGGCGACAGTGCTCTGGCCGAACGGTTCGCCCTTCCGGGCCTCGGCGTCGCACCAGGCGAGCACTTGCTGGGCCTGGGCAGGATCGCCGGCGCCATTGGCGCGTATCAGGCCCGGCGCGAAGATGCGGCAACCCAGGCTCGATGCCAGGCGATCGCCCTTGGCGGACGCGTCGGCGAGCAGCTTGCGGTAGTCCGCCTCGCTGATGAGCGCACCCTCACCCTCGCCAAAGGCCCCGGCGAGATAAAGCATCTTCACCTGGGCGTTGCTCTGGCCGTATTGCTCGTAGACCGCCTTGCGCCGGGCCGGATCCTCCAGTGTGGGGATGTGGCCGTCGAACAGCCCCATCAGCACCGACGGGTAGCCGGAAGGGCCGTGCTGCGCCAGGTATTCGTAGGCTTTCACGACCTTTTCCTGGTCGAGCTTGCCCAGGGTGGCGTCGCCATACAGGGTGGCCAGGCCCTGCTGGGCATGCAGGCGATGGCCCTCGACGGTGGCTTTCTCGGCGACTTCCTGCAGCAGGCTCTCCGCCTTGTCGAGGTCCTGCTGGAAGGGCGCGTTGCCGTTGAGCAGGGCCAGGCCCAGCAGCAGCTTGGCGGTGTAGGAGCCTTGGGCGGCGCCTTTCTCCAGGAAGCCCTTCGACTGCTGCAGGTCGACCTTCTGGCCGAACTGCTCGTCTTCCAGGTAACGGCTCAGCATGTAGGAGGCATCACCGTTGCCGTTGAGGGACGACTGGGTGTAGAGCTCGAAGGCCTTGTTGAAATCCTGTGCGACGCCGTCGCCGCGTTCGTACATCTTGGCCAGCATGTACTGGGCGCGGGGCTCCTTTTCCTCGGCAGCGCTTTGCAGCAGCTCGTGGGCTTCCTGCATCTGCTGCGGTGCGGTGGTCTCGGGGCGGTACAGGCCGATGGCCTTGTCGGTCTTCTCGACAGGGGTTTCGAAGCAGCCACTGAGCAGCAGGCACAGCGACAGCGTGATGAAGGCTTCCTTCTTCATGGCATTCCTTGATGGGGGGAGGGTATTTCGCGGCGCAGAGCCTACCAGAGGCGAATGCCTGATGGCATTTTGATGCTGAAATGCCGGGGAGCGGTGGGTTGTCGCATGACAGGAGCCCGGCACATTGCATGCCGGGCTCGGTTTCTTACGCCTTCAGCGTCTTCACGCCTTCGGCTGTGCCAAGCAGCAGCAGGTCGGCGGGGCGGGCGGCGAAGAGGCCGTTGGTGACCACGCCGACGATGGCGTTGATCTGCGCTTCCAGGGTCACCGGGTCGGTGATCGAGAGGTTGTACACATCGAGGATGATGTTGCCGTTATCGGTGACCACGCCTTCGCGGTAGACCGGATCGCCGCCCAGCTTCACCAGCTGGCGTGCCACGTGGCTGCGGGCCATGGGGATGACTTCCACCGGCAGGGGGAAGGCGCCGAGCACCGGCACCAGCTTGCTGCCGTCGGCGATGCAGATGAAGGTGCGCGCCACGGCGGCGACGATCTTCTCGCGGGTCAGGGCGGCGCCGCCGCCCTTGATCAGGTTCAGGTGCGCGTCGCTCTCGTCGGCGCCGTCCACGTAGAACTCCAGGGCGTCCACGGCGTTCAGGTCGTAGACCGGGATGCCGTGGCCCTTCAGGCGCTGGGCGGTGGCTTCGGAGCTGGCGACCGCGCCGTCGAAGGCCATCTTGTGCTGAGCCAGGGCGTCGATGAAGAAGTTGGCGGTCGATCCGGTGCCGACGCCGACGACGCTCTTGCTGTCGAGCAGCGGGAGGATATGGTCGACTGCGGCCTGGGCGACTGCCTGCTTGAGCTGGTCCTGGGTCATGCTGGTGGTCCACGTTGTGAAGGGAATGCGAGGGCGCGGATTATAGCCGGTCGGCGCGGCAAAACCCCGCATTCTCTGTGGTCGGGCGACGAAGCCCTGGGGTAGACTCGCCCATCCCCGCATGCCCCGCCAGTGAAGCCGTGATGCTCGAAGACTACGTGAAGAAGACCCTCACCTCGCGCGTTTATGACGTGGCGGTGGAAACCCCCCTGCAACCCGCGCTGCGCCTGTCCGAACGCCTCGGCAACCAGGTGCTGCTCAAGCGCGAGGACCTGCAGCCGGTGTTCTCCTTCAAGATTCGCGGCGCCTACAACAAACTGGCGCAGCTCAGCGCCGAGGAGCTGGCCCGTGGCGTGGTCACCGCCTCGGCCGGCAACCACGCCCAGGGCCTGGCCCTGGCGGCCCGCGAGCTGGGCATCAAGGCGACCATCGTGATGCCGCGCACCACCCCCGAGCTCAAGGTCCAGGGCGTGCGTGCCCGGGGCGGCAAGGTGGTGCTGCACGGCGATGCCTTCCCCGAGGCGCTGGCCTATTCGCTGAAGCTGGTGGACGAGAAGGGCTACGTCTACATCCACCCCTACGACGACCCGCACGTGATCGCCGGGCAGGGCACCGTGGCGATGGAGATCCTTCGCCAGCACCCCGGCCGCCTGGATGCCATCTTCGTGCCGGTGGGCGGCGGCGGCCTGATCGCCGGCATCGCCGCCTACGTGAAGTACCTGCGCCCCGAGGTGAAGGTGATCGGCGTCGAGCCGGACGACTCCAACTGCCTGCAGGCCGCCATGGCTGCCGGCGAACGCGTGGTGCTGGGCCAGGTCGGGCTGTTCGCCGATGGCGTGGCCGTGGCGCAGATCGGCCAGCACACCTTCGAGATCTGCCGCGAGCACGTGGACGAGGTGATCACCGTCAGCACCGACGAGATCTGCGCGGCGATCAAGGACATCTACGACGACACCCGCTCCATCACCGAGCCGGCCGGCGCCCTGGCCGTGGCCGGGATCAAGAAGTACGTGGAGCGCGAAGGCGGCACGGGGCAGACCCTGGTGGCCATCGACTCGGGCGCCAACATCAACTTCGACCGCCTGCGCCACGTGGCCGAGCGCGCCGAACTGGGCGAGAAGCGCGAGGCGATCATCGCCGTGACCATCCCCGAGCGCCCGGGCAGCTTCAAGGCCTTCTGCGAGGCCATCGGCAAGCGCCAGATCACCGAGTTCAACTACCGCTACAACACCGAGGCCGAGGCGCACATCTTCGTCGGCGTGCAGACCCACCCGGAGAACGACCCGCGCGAGGTGCTGGTGCAGAGCCTGCGTGACCAGGGCTTCCCGGTGCTGGACCTGACCGACAACGAACTGGCCAAGCTGCACATCCGCCACATGGTCGGCGGCCATGCGGCGCGGGTGGAGGACGAGTCGGTCTTCCGCTTCGAATTCCCCGAGCGTCCCGGCGCGCTGTTCAACTTCCTCAACAAGCTGGGCGGGCGCTGGAACATCACCCTGTTCCACTACCGCAACCACGGCGCCGCCGACGGCCGCGTGGTGGCCGGGCTGCAGGTGCCGGCGGACGAGCGCCACCTGATTCCCGCGGCGCTGGAAGAGATCGGCTACCCCTATTGGGACGAGAGCGACAACCCGGCCTACCGGCTGTTCCTCGGCTGAGGGCGGCGGCCATCTACACTTTGCTCGTCGCCCGGATGGAGTGAATGACAATGGATGACTACCTGATGCTGCAGATACTGCACGGCGTGCTGACCTTCCTGCTGTTCGCCGTCGCCGGCGGCCTGCTGTGGGGCGTGCTGCGAGCTTGGCACGGCGGCCTGGGGGGCTGGGCACCGAACCTGCGCCAGTCCGTGCTGTTCGGCGTACCGGCGTTGCTGGCCCTGGGCGTGGCCCTGCCGATCACCGGCTGGTGGCTGCTGGCCCTGGCCGAGATTCCCTTCGGCCTGACCTGGGTGCTGGGCAGCTCCATCCTCTACCTGCTGGCCGGCATCGCCTGGCTGGCCTTCACCCGGCGCCTGCTGGTGCTGCACGCCGGTGACGCGCCGAGTGCCGCCCCGCGCAGCCGTTTCCTCGGCTTCAGCCTGGGTTACGGCGCGGCCGGCTTCCTGTTGCTGCTGGCGATCCTCGTGCTGACCCTGGCCAAGCCGGCCTGAGCTTGGCCAGGCGCATCCTGCTGGTCGGTGCCAGCGGCTTCATCGGTCGTCATCTTCTGCGAGCCCTGTCTGCCGACGGCCACAGCCTGGTCGCCACCTCCCGCTCGGGCACTGGGCCGCAGTGGCCCGGCGTCGTCTGGCAGCCGCTGGACCTGGAGCATCTGGCCGAGAACCCCGAGCACTTTCCCTGGCCCGATGGCATCGACCTGGTGATCAACGCTGCCGGCGCGCTGGACCGCGACCTGGCGCGCCAAACCCGTATTCAGGCCGACGGCGCCTGCGCCCTGTTCGATCTTGCCGCCCGTCATGGCGCGGCGGTGCTGCAGCTTTCCGCCCTCGGGGCCGGGGATTGCGAGGTGCCCTTCCTCGCCAGCAAGGCACGGGCGGACGCTCACCTGCTGGCCCTGGGCAGTCCCGCCGTGGTGCTGCGACCCTCCCTGGTGCTGGGCGAAGGCGGGGCCAGCAGCGCCTGGTTGGAGCGACTCGCGCCCCTGCCGCTGGCGCCCCTGCTGGACACTCGCGCGCGAAGCATGCCGCTGCATGTGGACGACCTGGTCGGTGCGGTGCTGGCGTTGCTGCGGCGCTGGCCGGAACAGCCGCAGGTGCTGGAGCTGGTCGGGCCCGAGGCGCTGACCCAGGGCGAGTTGCTCGACCGCCTGCGCGCGGGCCTGGGCTGGGGCCCGGCGCGCTACCTCCAGCTACCGGGAGCGCTGGCGGGCGTCGCCGCGCGCCTGCACCTGCTCGATCCGCAATTGCTGGAGCTGGCACAGCGGGACAACCTGGGCGACGCCGCGCCGCTGGAGCGGCTCGGCGGCTATCGCCCGGCGCGGCTCGACCAGCGCCTGGATTCGACCTGGCCGCAGAAGGCCCGTGCCGTGAACGGCTGGCTGCACCCCTCGATGATCATCGTCCTGGCCTTGATCTGGCTGGGCACCGCGCTGGTCTGCCTCGGCCCCGGTTTCGACTGGGGGCTGAGGATCATGGCGGAAATGGGCGTGCACGGCCTGCTGGCCAAGCTGGCAGTGGTCGGGGGCGCGCTGCTGGATGGGCTGCTGGGCATCGGCATGCTGCTGCGTCGCTGGCGCCGCCACGCGCTGCTCGCGCAGCTCGGCCTGATGCTGGCCTATACGGCGCTGATCAGCCTGCTGCTTCCGCACTACTGGGCCGACCCTTATGCTGCGGTCGGCAAGAACCTCGTGCTCATGGTCGCCACCCTCTGGGTGCTGTGGCTGGAGCCCTCGCAACGGAAAACCGGATGAGCCTGTACCTGCTGCTGAAGACCCTGCACATCATGTCCTCGACCCTGCTGTTCGGCACCGGGCTGGGCTCGGCCTACTACGCCCTGCGCGCCTGGCGCAGCCAGCGGCTGGAAGTGATCGCCGTGACCTTCCGCCACCTGGTCACCGCCGACTGGCTGTTCATCGCGACCACTGCGGTGTTCCAGCCGCTGAGCGGCCTGGCCCTGGCCAAGCTGGCGGGCTGGCCGCTGAACCAGGTGTGGCTGCTGTGGAGCGTGGGGTTGTACGTGTTCGCCGGGCTCTGCTGGCTGCCGGTGGTGTGGCTGCAGATCCGCGTGCGCGACATGGCGCGCGATGCGCTGGCCGGGGGCCAGGAGCTGCCGGCCAGGGCCCACCTTTATATGAAGGTCTGGTTCGCCCTGGGCTGGCCGGCCTTCATCGCCTTCGTCGGCATCTTCTTCCTGATGGTGATCAAGCCGCTCTCGTTCTGAGGCGGCTCAGCGCAGGGAAATCACCGGCCAGCCGCGACGCTCGGCCTCGGCGCGCAGCTTGGGGTCGGGGTCGACCGCCACCGGGCGGGTCACCCGCTCTAGCAGCGGCAGGTCGTTGAGCGAGTCGCTGTAGAAGCTGGCGCCTTCCAGGCTCAGGCCGGTCTCGGCGAGCCAGCGCTCGAGGCGGGTCACCTTGCCTTCGCGGAAGCAGGGCACGTCGGTGGTGCGCCCGGTGTAGCGGCCGTCCGCCATCTCGCATTCGGTGGCCAGCAGGGTCTCCACCCCCAGGCGCGCGGCGATGGGGCCGGTGACGAAGCGATTGGTGGCGGTGATGATCACCAGCTTGTCGCCTGCCGCACGGTGCTCGGCCAGCAATGCCTCGCCCTTGGCCAGGATGATCGGCTCGACGCAGTCACGCATGAACTCGCGGTGCCACTGCTCCAGCTGGGCCATCTCGGTGCGGCCGAGGATCTCCAGGCTGAAGTTCAGGTAGTCGGTGATGTTCAGGCGGCCGGCCAGGTAGTCCTGGTAGAACGCGTCGTTGCGGGACTTGTAGGCATCGCCGTCGAGGATGCCGCGTTCGCACAGGTAGTCGCCCCAGGCGTGGTCGCTGTCGCCGCCGAGGAGGGTGTTGTCGAGATCGAAAAGGGCCAGGCGCACGTCAATTACCTTGGATCGAAACTACGGAGGGCGGCCAGAATAACCACTTTTCCCCGGCCTGCCCATTGCGCGAAAAGCCCGCATTGCCGCGTTTACGGGCTTTGTGGAACAATGCCGGAACATGCGTATGCGAGGTTGTTCGTCGTGATCGATCCCGATGGTTTCCGCCCCAATGTCGGCATCATTCTCGCCAATGATGCCGGGCAGGTGCTTTGGGCTCGGCGTATCAACCAGGATGCCTGGCAGTTCCCCCAGGGCGGCATCAACCCCCGCGAGACGCCGGAAGAGGCGCTGTTCCGCGAGCTGAACGAGGAAGTCGGGCTCGAGGAGCGGGATGTGAAAATACTTGCATGCACCCGGGGCTGGTTGCGCTATCGTCTGCCGCAGCGTCTGGTGCGGACCCACAGCCAACCCCTGTGCATCGGGCAGAAACAGAAATGGTTCCTGCTGCGCCTGCAGTCGGATGAGAACCGGGTACGCATGGACCTGACCGGCAAACCCGAGTTCGATGGCTGGCGTTGGGTCAGCTACTGGTATCCGCTGGGGCAGGTCGTGACCTTCAAGCGAGAAGTCTACCGCCGTGCCCTCAAGGAATTAGCCCCGCGCCTGCTGGCGCAAGACTGACCCGGAGAAAGGCTACAAGGCCATGCTCAATACGCTGCGCAAGATCGTCCAGGAAGTGAACGCCGCCAAGGATCTGAAGGCGGCGTTGGCGATCATCGTGCTGCGGGTCAAGGAGGCCATGGGTAGCCAGGTCTGTTCCGTCTACCTGCTGGACCCCGAATCCAACCGTTTCGTGCTGATGGCCACCGAGGGCCTGAACAAGCGCTCCATCGGCAAGGTCAGCATGGCCCCCAACGAGGGCCTGGTCGGCCTGGTCGGCACCCGCGAGGAGCCGCTCAACCTCGAGCACGCCGCCGACCACCCCCGCTACCGCTACTTCGCCGAGACCGGCGAGGAACGCTATGCCTCCTTCCTCGGCGCGCCGATCATCCACCACCGGCGGGTGATGGGCGTACTGGTCGTGCAGCAGAAGGAGCGCCGCCAGTTCGACGAGGGCGAGGAAGCCTTCCTCGTCACCATGAGCGCCCAGCTCGCGGGCGTCATCGCCCATGCCGAGGCCACCGGCTCGATCCGTGGCCTGGGCCGCCAGGGCAAGGGCATCCAGGAAGCCAAGTTCGTCGGTGTGCCGGGCGCGCCGGGCGCTGCCGTGGGCACTGCCGTGGTGGTGCTGCCGCCGGCCGACCTGGAAGTGGTGCCCGACCGCGCCGTCGATGACATCGAGGCCGAGGTCGAGCGCTTCAAGCAGGCCCTGGAGTCGGTGCGCGAGGACATGCGTCGCCTGTCGAGCAAGCTGGCCACCCAGCTGCGCCCCGAGGAGCGGGCGCTGTTCGACGTCTACCTGATGATGCTCGACGACGCTTCCATCGGCCTGGAAGTGAAGAAGGTCATCCGCTCCGGCCAGTGGGCCCAGGGTGCCCTGCGCCAGGTGGTGATGGAGCACGTCAAGCGCTTCGAGCTGATGGACGACGCCTACCTGCGCGAGCGCGCCTCCGACGTCAAGGACCTCGGTCGCCGCCTGCTCGCCTACCTGCAGGAAGAACGCAAGCAGAACCTGGTGTACCAGGACAACACCATCCTGGTCAGCGAGGAGCTGTCCCCGGCCATGCTGGGCGAAGTGCCCGAAGGCAAGCTGGTGGGCCTGATCTCCGTGCTCGGCTCCGGCAACTCCCACGTCGCCATCCTCGCCCGCGCCATGGGTATTCCCACGGTCATGGGCGTGGTCGACCTGCCTTACTCGAAGGTCGATGGCATCGAGCTGATCGTCGACGGCTACCACGGCGAAGTCTTCACCAACCCCTCCGCCGAGCTGCGCAAGCAGTACAGCGAAGTGGTCGAGGAGGAGCGCCAGCTGGTCAAGGGCCTCGACGCCCTGCGCAGCCTGCCGTGCGAGACCCTCGACGGCCACCGCATGCCGCTGTGGGTGAACACCGGCCTGCTGGCCGACGTGACCCGTGCCCAGGAGCGCGGCGCCGAAGGCGTCGGCCTGTACCGCACCGAAGTGCCGTTCATGATCAACGAGCGCTTCCCCAGCGAGAAGGAGCAGCTCGCCATCTACCGCGAGCAGCTCGCCGCCTTCCACCCGCTGCCGGTGACCATGCGCACCCTGGACATCGGTGGCGACAAGGCGCTCTCCTACTTCCCGATCAAGGAAAGCAACCCCTTCCTGGGCTGGCGCGGCATCCGCGTCACCCTCGACCACCCGGAAATCTTCCTGGTGCAGGTGCGCGCCATGCTCAAGGCCAGCGAAGGCCTGAACAACCTGCGCATCCTGCTGCCGATGATCTCCGGCGTGCAGGAGCTTGAAGAATCCCTGCACCTGATCCACCGCGCCTGGGGCGAGGTGCGCGACGAGGGCGTCGACATCCCCATGCCGCCGGTCGGCGTGATGATCGAGATCCCCGCCGCCGTGTACCAGACCCGCGAGCTGGCGCGCCAGGTCGACTTCCTCTCGGTCGGCTCCAACGACCTGACCCAGTACCTGCTGGCCGTGGATCGCAACAACCCGCGCGTCGCCGACCTCTATGACTACCTCCACCCGGCGGTGCTGCAGGCGCTGGTCAAGGTGGTCAACGACGCTCACACCGAAGGCAAGCCGGTGAGCATCTGCGGCGAGATGGCCGGTGATCCCGCCGCCGCCGTCCTGTTGCTGGCCATGGGCTTCGACAGCCTGTCGATGAACGCCACCAACCTGCCCAAGGTGAAGTGGCTGCTGCGCCAGGTCAGCCTGAGCAAGGCGCGCGAGCTCCTCGACCAGCTGATGGGCATCGACAACCCGCAGGTCATCCATAGTTCCCTGCACCTGGCCCTGCGCAACCTGGGCCTGGGCCGCGTGATCAACCCGGCCGCGACCATCCAGGCCTGAGCCCCCGCCGGCGGTCGCGTCCAGCCCAACCAGATGCCATGGGCCTGCGCTGGCATCGCCGGAAAGGTGGCTTATGGACGAGCTTGCATCCGAAGAACATCCCTACGGCACGACCCGCGAAGAAATAGAGCGGACCCTTCGCCACGCCCTGGATATCGTCAGCGACGGCATCTGGGACTGGAACATGATCACCCACCATGTGCACCGCAGCCCCGGCTGGTACGCCATGCTCGGCTTCCCCCGCGACGGCCTGCCGGAGGACGTGGACACCTGGAAGAGCGTGATCCATCCCGATGACTTCGATGGCGTGATGCGGGGCTTCCAGGCCTACCTCGATGGCCACCGCGCCGAATACGCCGAGGAGTACCGTTGCCTCTGCCAGGACGGCAGCTACCTGTGGATAAGCGATCACGGCCGTTTCGTCGAGTTCGACGACCAGGGCCGGCCGACGCGGATGATCGGCGCCCATCGCAACATCCACGAGCGCAAGCGTGCCGAGCTGGCGCTGCAGCAGCGCAACGAGGAGCTGCAGCGCATCAACCGTGATCTCGAGGCCCTGATCGAGCTGCGCACCGAAGCCCTGGCCGAGGCCAATCGTGCGCTCGCGGACCAGGTCAGGGCCGCGGTGCAACTGGCCGAGACCGATCCGCTCACCTCGGTGTTCAACCGTCGCAAGTTCCAGGCCTGCCTGGAGCACGAGTGGCAGCGCTTCGTGCGCCATGGTCACCCCACCGGCCTGCTGATGTTCGACCTCGACCACTTCAAGCGCGTCAACGACAGCCTGGGCCATGCCGTCGGCGACCAGGTGCTGGTGGCGGTGACCGCCTGCCTGGGCGCGGTGCTGCGCGAAGAGGATTGCCTGGCCCGCTGGGGCGGCGAGGAATTCATCGTGCTGTTGCCGGACACCGGCCCCGACGCCCTGTTGCTGCTGGCCCAGCGGCTGCACGCACGGGTGCCGGAAGCCTGCCCGCAGCTGCCCTGGCGGCTCACGGCCAGTTTCGCGGTGGCCGGCATGCAGCCGGGGGAGAGCGTCGAGGCGCTGTTGCGGCGCCTCGACGAAGGGCTCTACCGCGCCAAGGAACGGCGCGACTGCATCGAGCGCTGCTAGAGCTGAAGCGCCACATCCCCCAGGTGCCCGCCGTGGGGTCCGTAGCTGCGCTCCACCAGCTCGCGGCGCCCATCGGCATGGACGATCAGCGCGGTGCTGGCGCGGGTGCCGTAGGTGCGGGTGGCGATGAACACCGGTGAAAGCATGCGCTCGGTGTTCAGGCCCACGCCGGTGTCGGGGAGGATCGCGTCCGGCGCTGCCTCGGGGTCGTGCATCAGGTTGAGCAGGGTGTCGGTGTTGACCTGCTCCAGGCATTCGGCGAGCGCCGCCTTGGCGCGCTCGACCTTCGGCCACGGCGTATCCAGGTCGGCGTTGGACAGCCCATAGATGCCGGCGGCCAGTTTCCTCGGGCCGCCGCTGCGGGGGTTGAGGAAGCACAGCTCGCGGGCATCGCCCACCAGCAGGTTGAAGCCGGCGTAGTCACCGGCGCGGCGCTGGGCGTCGGCGAGGAACTCGCCCGGGCCCATCCTGCCGCTGAGGAACTGCACGCACAGCTCGCCACGGGAACGGCCCACCGGGGGCAGGCGCGGGTCGCGGATATTGGTCAGCGCGGCGAAGCGGCCATCCGGGCCGAGGCCCAGCCAGGTCCCCCCGGCTTCGAGGTCGCGTCCTGCATACAGCCCCGGCGCGTCTTTCCATGCGGCCAGTGGCTGGGTGGGGCGGGCGTAGAACTCATCACGGTTTGCGGCGAGCACCAGGGGAGTCTGGTGACCCGGTCGCCAGGCGAATGCGATCAGGCACATCTGGAGTGGTCTCCTTGTTTGTCGGCGAGTCTAGCAGCCCGCTGCAGGACATCCATCGTCCCGATTGGAGCGCGACGCGGGCTTCCGTTACCATGCCGCTTTGCTCTCGGGGGTGTCGATGGAATTCCTGCTGTACCTGGTACTCGGCGCCTGCGCCGGTGTGCTCGCGGGGCTGTTCGGCGTCGGTGGCGGCATGATCATCGTGCCGGTTCTGGTGCTCAGCTTCACCGCCCAGGGATTCGACCCCAGCGTCCTCACCCACCTCGCCGTGGGCACCTCCCTGGCGACCATCATCTTCACGTCGGTCAACGCCGTACGCGAGCACCATCGCAAGGGCGCCGTGCGCTGGCCCATCTTCGCCTGGATGACCCTCGGCATCCTCCTCGGCGCCGCGCTGGGTTCGCTCACCGCCAAGGCGATCCAGGGCCCCATGCTGCAGAAGATCATCGGCTGCTTCGCCATCCTGGTTTCCATCCAGATGGCCCTGGACCTGAGGCCCAGGGCCAGCCGCGAGGTGCCTGGCAGACCCGGGCTGACCGGCGCCGGCGTCTTCATCGGCTGGGCCTCGGCGATCTTCGGCATCGGCGGTGGCTCGCTGACCGTGCCCTTCCTCACCTGGCGCAGCGTGCCCATGCAGCAGGCGGTGGCGACCTCCTCCGCCTGCGGGCTGCCCATCGCCCTGGCCAGCGCCCTGTCGTTCATGGTGCTGGGCTGGAACGAGCCGCACCTGCCGCCGTGGAGCCTCGGCTTCGTCTATCTCCCCGCGCTGGCCGGCATTGCGCTGACCAGCATGTTCTTCGCCCGCTTCGGCGCGCGCCTGGCCCATCGCCTGTCGCCGCGTCTGCTCAAGCGCCTGTTCGCCCTGCTGCTGCTCTCGGTCGGGCTGAGTTTTCTGATCTAAGGAGTCGTGATGCTGGCTTATCCCCAGATCGATCCGGTGGCCCTGAGCCTCGGACCCCTGAAAATCCACTGGTACGGGTTGATGTACCTGATCGGCATCGGCGGTGCCTGGTGGCTGGCCTCGCGCCGGCTCAAGGCCTTCGACCCGACCTGGACCCGCGAGAAGCTCTCCGACCTGGTGTTCTGGGTCGCCCTCGGCGTGATCGCCGGCGGGCGCCTGGGCTACGTGCTGTTCTACGACCTGCCGGCCTACCTCGCCAACCCGCTGCTGATCCTCGAGGTGTGGAAGGGCGGCATGTCGTTCCACGGCGGCCTGATCGGCGTGATGCTGGCGACCCTGTGGTTCGGCCGGCGCAACGGCAAGAGCTTCTTCCAGCTGATGGACTTCATCGCCCCGCTGGTGCCGATCGGCCTGGGCGCCGGGCGCATCGGCAACTTCATCAACTCCGAGCTCTGGGGCAAGGTCACCGACGTGCCCTGGGCGATGATCTTCCCCAACGGCGGCCCGCTGCCGCGCCACCCGTCGCAGCTGTACCAGTTCGCCCTGGAGGGCGTGGCGCTGTTCGCCATCCTCTGGTTCTACTCGCGCAAGCCGCGCCCGACCATGGCCGTGTCCGGCATGTTCGCGCTGTGCTACGGCATCTTCCGCTTCATCGTCGAGTTCGTCCGCGTGCCGGACGCCCAGCTCGGCTACCTCGCCTTCGGCTGGCTGACCATGGGCCAGGTCCTCTGCGTGCCGATGATCCTCGGCGGCATCGGCCTGATCGTCTGGGCCTACCGCCGCCAGCCCGTCCAAGGAGTCGCTTCGTGAAACAGTACCTCGACCTCATGCGCCTGGTGCGCGAGACCGGCACCTTCAAGAGTGACCGCACCGGGACCGGCACCTACAGCGTCTTCGGCCACCAGATGCGCTTCGACCTGGCCGACGGCTTCCCCCTGGTGACCACCAAGAAGTGCCACCTGAAGTCCATCATCCACGAGCTGCTGTGGTTCCTCCAGGGCGACACCAACATCCGCTACCTGAAGGAAAACGGCGTCTCCATCTGGGACGAATGGGCCGACGAGAATGGCGACCTGGGCCCGGTCTACGGCTACCAGTGGCGCAGCTGGCCGGCGCCCAACGGCGAGTCGATCGACCAGATCACCAAGCTGATCGAGATGATCCGCAAGAACCCGGATTCGCGCCGCCTGATCGTCTCCGCCTGGAACCCGGCCCTGGTGGACCAGATGGCCCTGCCGCCCTGCCACGCTCTGTTCCAGTTCTACGTGGCCGACGGCAAGCTCAGCTGCCAGCTGTACCAGCGCTCGGCGGACATCTTCCTGGGCGTGCCCTTCAACATCGCCAGCTACGCCCTGCTGACGCTGATGGTGGCGCAGGTCTGCGGCCTGAGGCCCGGCGACTTCGTCTGGACCGGCGGTGACTGCCACCTCTACGCCAACCACATCGAGCAGGCCGACCTGCAGCTCACCCGCGAGCCGCTGCCCCTGCCGACCATGAAGCTCAACCCCGAGGTGAAGGACCTGCTGGCCTTCAAGTTCGAGGACTTCGAGCTGGTGGGCTACCAGGCGCACCCGCACATCAAGGCACCGGTCGCGGTCTGACCCGCTCCGGCTCCCACAGGCGCGGCCCCAGGAATCCACCTGTGGGCGCCTGCCGGGTGGGGGCGAATTCATTCGCGAATCTGCCCCGATCCCCGGGCTGAAGCCCGGGCTACGCGCTGCGTGGCGACCGCTTTCGTAGGATGGGTAGAGCTACGCGAAACCCATCACGCGGAGCCTCAGGCATTCTTCGCCGTGCCTGCCCAAATCACCCCAACTCCGCCGCCAGCGCCTTAACCTGCTCCTGCCGCTCCGCCTGCTCCAACTCCGCGCCGGGGTTGAGCGACGACCATTCCGGGTGCGCCCGCGCCTTGCCTAATGCCGGTGGCAGTTTGCCCTGGCGCCATTGCTTCTCCTCCGGCGCCGTCATGCGGATGGCGTCGATGGCGGCATGCCCCCGTGCATCCAGGGCCTGCAGCAGCTGGCGCTGGCGCAGGGCGAGCAGGCGCAGGATGGCGTCGTCCACGGTCAGCTCGCGCTGGCCACGGATCTTGCCCAGCAGGCGTTCGCCGTAGTGGCCGACGGTCTGCCAGGCGCCGCCGGCGATGGCGCCCAGGGCTGCCGCGGCGCCCAGGGTCAGGCCGCCCACCAGCAGGTCGACGCCGGCCCCGGCGGCGGCACCGGCCGCCATGCCGCTGCCCAGGCGCACGCCGAGCTGCTTGAGGGTTTCGGGGTTGAACAGGTCATCGCCCCAGCGCCCGTCAAGCAAAGGCAGGTCACCGGTGGCGGCATCTTCCGGGCGGAAGGCGTGCAGGCGCAGCAGGGCATCCACGCAGGCCTGTTCGCGGGCGCGCACCTGCTGGCGCAGGGCCTCGGTGGCCCGGGCCAGGCTGGCCTCGTCGGCCGGCACGCTGCGGCGGCAGGCGGCGACATCCAGCAGCAGTTCGGCGATCAGTCGCGCCCCGGCCCGCCGGCGCAGGCCGCGCTGGGCCTCGTGGTCCTCGATCAGCCGTTGCAGTTGCGGGCGTGCCCGTTCCAGCAGCAGGGCCAGGCTCTCGTAGAGGCGGCGCTCGCCATCCAGCGGCGGCGCCACGCTGTCGAAGCGCACCAGCGCGTGCAGGCCCAGGCGTGCCAGGGCCTCGCGCCATTCGGCCTCGCGGTGGTCGTTGACCGCGACGAAGTTCAGCACCGGCAGCAGCGGCCGGCCGCACATGGCCAGCACCGCCAGCTCGTCGCGGTACTTGGCCAGCACCGGCTCGCGGGCGTCGATCACATAGAGGCCGGCATCGGAGGCCAGCAACTGGCGCAGCACCTTGGCCTCCTGCTCGAAGCGCTGGCGCGCCTCGCTGCCGTCGAGAAAGCGCGCCAGCCGTGCCGGGCCGTCCAGGCGCTCGCCGGGGCGTTCGAGGCGCTCCAGGTAGTCGAGCAGGGCGATGGCGTCTTCCAGGCCGGGGGTGTCGTAGAGCTCCAGCAGCGGCTGACCGTCCACCGACAGGCGCGCGCCCTCGACATGGCGGGTGGTGCTGGGGCGGTGGGACACCTCGCCAAAGCCGCGATCACGCAGCAGGGTGCGCAGCAGCGAGGTCTTGCCGACGTTGGTGTGGCCGACCACGGCCAGTTTCAGTGCGTCAGTCATGGCCCTTCTCCAGCCAGGCGAGGGGCGAGCTGTCGGCGTGTTCCAGCTCCAGGCGCGACAGGGCCTGGTGCCATTCGCCCAGGCGCAGGCTGTCCAGCGCCGCGCCCGGTGGGGCCGGCAGCAGCCAGATGCGCGTGGCGGCGGCGCAGCGCGCCAGTTCGCCGATCAGCGCCAGGGTGCCGCGGTCCGGCGAGCGGCGTGGGTCGCAGGCAATCGCCAGGCGTTGCGGCGGGAAGCGGGTGAGCTGCTCCAGCAGGCGCTGGCGCTGCTCGCGGCTGTCGAGGATGCCGGCATCGCCCACGCCGCGTGGCAGGGTCGGTGGCCAGGGACGGCTGTCGTCCAGTTCGATGGCCACCAGCAAGGCACCGCTGCCGCTGTCGGGGTGGGCCTGGGCGGCGTCGGCCGGGGCCAGGCCGGGGTCGGCGTCCAGCACGCCGAGGCGTTCGCTGGCCGGTTGCAGGCGCTCGCGCAGCAGGCCGTAGCCGGGCAGGGCGAGGTCCAGGTCGAGCCGTTCGCGGCCGCTGCGCCAGCGCCACAGGCACAGCGCCGTCAGCAGCAGGCGCGGCAGCAGACCGTAGACCAGGGTCACCCCCAGCAGCCAGCCGGACCAGGCCTGGCGCGCATCGGCGGCGGCCACTACGTCGCTGCTGGCGCGGATGGTGTCGGCGTCCGGCAGGGCGAAGCCGAGCAGGGCGGGCAGGGCGCCCAGGGCCTGGGTCAGGGCGACGAAGGTGTCGCTGCCGAGGATGGTGGTTTCCCAGACGAAGCCGTAGCGCCGGGTGGCCAGCAGCGCCAGCAGGTACAGCAGCGCGGTGCCCAGGCTGAGGCTCCAGAGCCCGTTGACCAGTGCGCCCAGGCCCCAGCGGGCGAGGCGGCGGCGTTGCAGCAGCACCAGCAGCGCCGGGCCCAGCTGCGCGGCGGCGGCGTCCCGGGCGAGCTTGCCGCTGAGCCACCACCAGAGGCGGCCGAGGACGCTGGCGTGGCCACCGAAGGCCAGGCCCAGCAGCCAGCCGAGCAGCATCAGCAGGTGCAGGCCGAGCAGGCTGCCCAGGGCCCAGAACACGTTGACCGGGCGCTGGCCGTCGCCCAGGGCGGCTACCGCCAGCGTGGCGCCGGTGGCCAGGGCCACCAGCAACAGCGCGGCGAATGCCAGGCGCGCACCCTGCAACCAGTGCAGCAGGGCGGCCAGTTGGCCGTCGCGTTCGGCGAGCCACAGGGCACGGGTCTGGATGCGCTGCGGGAGGTCACCGCCAGCGGCATTGGCGCGGCGGTTGGCTTCGCCGTCTTCCAGCGGGCCGGCGTGTTCTTCGCGCAGGCGCACGGCTTCGGTCAGCCAGAGGCGCTGCAGGGGAGTGAGGTTCGGCGGCGGGCTCTCGGTCACGCGGGTTCTCTTCCGGTGGGACGAGGCAGAAGCATAACCGCTGAACGGCGGGAAGGTGGAACCCCGGCCGTCTGGGCCGGGGTGTCGCGGCGTGCGGGTCAGTGGGCGGCCCGCTGCTCCCTGACGCGCACGGCGATGTCCGGCTGGTCGATGAACAGGCCGTCGATGCCGGCGTCGAGGAAGGCGTTGATCTCCGCCTCGATGTCGCCGCGCACCTGCGGGTCGGCACCGTTGCGCAGGTTGGTGGGGAGGAAGGCGTTCTCCGCGCGGAAGGTGTAGGGGTGCACCTTGAGCCCGGCGGCGTGGGCGTCGGCGACGAAGCGGGTGGGCTGGCCCAGGTTGCCGGCGGCATCGCGGGGGATGATGTAGGCCTTGTCCGGGCCGACGCCGGCGGCATAGCGGGCGACGGCCTTGAGGCCGGCGGCGCTGGCCATCTTCGCGTAGGTCAGGCCGGTGTCCAGCACCTGCTGGTCATAGGGCTGGCCGGCGCCGTAGAGCTGGATCAGGCGGATGCTGCTCTGCCGGGCGATGCGCTGCAGGTTGTCCACTTCGAAGGACTGGATGTACACCGCCGAGCGGCGGTCGGTGTAGCCGTTGCGCTGCAGGGTGCGCAGCAGCGGCTTCTCCATGGCCAGGCCGAGCTGCTGGAAATGGGTGGGGTGCTTGGTCTCGATGTACAGGCCGATGCGCCGCTGCTGGCTGAGCTGCAGGCTCTTCACCAGGTCGATGATCTCCTGCAGCGTGGGGATCTCGAAGGCGCCGTCCAGCCGCGCATTGCCCGGGCGCACCAGGGGGATGCGCTCGATGGTCTTGAGGGTCTTCAGCTCGGCCAGGGTGAAATCCTCGCTGAACCAGCCGGTGAGCGCCACGCCGTCGATGTTCTGGGTGCGCTTGCGGTCGGCGAACTCGGGGTGCTTGCCGACATCGGTGGTCAGCCCCAGCTCGTTGTCATGGCGAGCCACCAGTTGGCCGTCGCGGGTCATCACCAGGTCCGGCTCGACGAAGTCGGCGCCTTGCAAGGCGGCCAGGGCGTAGGAGGCCAGGGTGTGTTCCGGCACGTAGCCGCTGGCGCCGCGATGGCCGACCACCAGCGGCTTGCCCTCGCCCTGGGCATGGCCCTTGGCGGCGCGGGGCTGCTGGGCGGCCCAGTCGATGGCCGATTGCACCGGGTCCGGTGCGGCGAATGAACAGAGGGGCAACGTCAGGCTGCAGACCGCCAGCCAATGCCGCAGGGGGGAAATGGATGCCATGGGGCGTCTCCTTGCGGTAGGGGAAGCGCAAGCCTGCCGCAGGATAGATGACGGTTTATGGTGCGCCGCGCGGCAAGTGTTGCGAGGCGTGACCGGCCCGACGGACAGAAAGAAAGGCCGGCTGGCCTGGCCGCTTCGCTCTGGTATTCTCGCCGCCATGAAAAAGACCCTGCCCCTCGCCCTCATCGCCGCCCTCGCGCAGAATCGCGTGATCGGCCGTGACAACCAACTGCCCTGGCACCTGCCGGCTGACCTCAAGCACTTCAAGGCCCTGACCCTGGGCAAGCCCATCATCATGGGCCGCAAGACCTGGGATTCCCTGGGTCGCCCGCTGCCGGGGCGCCTCAACCTGGTGGTCAGCCGCCAGGCCGGCCTGCAGTTGGAAGGCGCCGAGGTGTTCGCCAGCCTGGAAGAGGCCGTGGTGCGCGCCGAAGCCTGGGCCCGTGAGGAGGATGCCGAGGAAGTGATGCTGATCGGCGGTGCCCAGCTCTATACCCAGGGCCTGGCGCACGGCGACCGCCTCTACCTGACCCGCGTCGAGCTGGCTCCGGAAGGCGACGCCTTCTTCCCCGAAGTACCGGATGCCGATTGGCACCTGGCCTCCAGCATCGAGCACGAGGCCAGCGACACCACGCCCGCCTATGCCTTCCAGGTGTGGGAGCGGCGCTGAGCCGGCTGCAACATCGTTGGTGGACGTAAGAAGCGCCGTCCACCCTACGCCCGGATCAACCCGGTAGGGGCTCCGGGCGGCCCCCCGCTCAAACCTCCAGCTCGCGCAATTCCGCGCGCACCCGCTCGTTTTCGATCAGCAGGAATCCCACCGATATCGGCAGCTTGAAGCGCCGAGGCCCGGCGCTGCCCGGGTTGATGTGGAGGATGCCGTCGCGGCGGGTGATCAGCGGCTTGTGGGAATGACCGGTGATGATGGCGTCGACGCCGCGCGTGGCGAGGTCGGCTGGGATTTCCGCCTGGTCGTGGATCAGGTAGAGACAGGTGCCGCCGGAGCGCAGGGTGGCGTCGTGAGGGATGCGTTGCGCCCAGTGCTCGGTGTCGTTGTTGCCGCGCACCACGGTCAGGGGGGCCAGGCGGCGAAGCGTGTCGAGGATCTCGGGCTTGCCGATGTCGCCGGCATGCAGGATGTGGTCGCAGCCTTGCAGGGCCGCCAGGGCCTGGGGCCGCAGGAGGCCGTGGGTGTCGGCGATCAGGCCGATGCGCAGGGTCATGGAAGGGGCCTCGTTGGAATGCGAGGCCCATTCTGCCTCACCGGGGTGTGCGCGGGGATTCCGGCAGGAACCAGTTCAGCAGCAGGGCGCAGATGCCGCCGGTGGCGACACCGGACTCCAGCACGTTGCGCAGCGCCGCCGGCATGTGCGCGAGGAACTCGGGCACCTGCGACACGCCCAGGCCCAGGGCCAGGGACACGGCGATGATCAGCAGCGCGCGGCGGTCCAGCTCGATGCCGGCGAGGATGTTGATGCCCGAGGCGGCCACCGCGCCGAACATCACCATGGCCGCGCCGCCGAGCACCGGCTCGGGCACCGCCTGGATCACGCCGGCCACCGCCGGGAACAGGCCGAGGATCACCAGCACCACGGCGATCCACAGGCCGACGTGGCGGCTGGCGATGCCGGTCAGCTGGATCACGCCGTTGTTCTGCGCGAACACCGAGCTGGGGAAGGTGTTGAACACGCCGGCCAGCAGCGAGTTGGCGCCGTTCACCAGCACGCCGCCCTTGATCCGCTGCATCCACAGCGGGCCCTCCACCGGCTGGCGCGAGACCTTGCTGGTGGCGGTGACGTCGCCGATGGCTTCCAGCGCGGTGACCAGGTAGATGACCAGCATCGGGATGAACAGGCTCCAGGAGAAGCCCAGGCCGAAGTGCAGCGGCATCGGCACCTGGAACAGCTCGGCCTGGTGCATGCCGGTGAAATCCAGGCGGCCCAGGTAGCCGGCCAGGGCATAGCCCACGGCCAGGGCGATGACGATGGCGCAGCTGCGCATCCACACCACGGGAATGCGGTTGAGCACGACGATGATCGCCAGCACGGTGCCGGACAGCAGCAGGTTCTCGCCGTTGGCGAAGGTGCCGTTGGCCATGGCGCCGAAGCCTCCGCCCATGCTGATCAGGCCGACCTTGATCAGGGTCAGGCCGATCATCAGCACCACGATGCCGGTCACCAGCGGGGTGATCAGGCGTTTGACGAAGGGCAGGATGCGCGAGATGCCCATCTCCACGAAGGAGCCGGCAATGACCACGCCGAAGATGGCGGCCATCACCGCTTCCACCGGGGTGCCCTGCTTGACCATCAGTGCGCCGCCGGCGATCAGCGGGCCGACGAAGTTGAAGCTGGTGCCCTGGACGATCAGCAGCCCGGCGCCGAACGGGCCGAAGCGCTTGCACTGGACGAAGGTGGCGATGCCGGAGATCACCAGCGACATGGAGACGATCAGGTTGGTGTCGCGCGCCGAGACGCCGATGGCCTGGCAGATCAGCAGGCCGGGCGTGACGATGGGCACGATGATCGCCAGCAGGTGCTGCAGGGCGGCGAGCAGCGCCACCAGCGGGCGCGGCTTGTCGTCGAGGCCATAGACCAGCTCGTTGCGGGAGGTGGAAGTGGCCGGGTTTTCCAGTGAACTCATGGCGATGGTCCGCAAAAAAGCGGCGATTCTACCTGAATGGCCGGGGGCGGCGGGGGGCGCCGGTCAGCTGTGTGGCGGGTGCTGGAACGTAGGGACAGGAACGCGGTCTGCTCGCGAAGATCCCGCTGCGAACGCGTTTGTGTCGGTGGGTAGAGGGTATGTAGTGGGTGATGGGTTTCGCTGCGCTCTACGCCATCCTACGGGGCGTGCCGGGTGGGCTGCTGAGTTGCCCGGGCTGTAGGGTGGATGACGCTCTTTTCATCCACCAATCGATGCCACCGAAAAGCGGCCAATGAAAAGCCCGGCACGAGGCCGGGCTTTTCCGTTCGCAGGCGGCGCTTACAGGTCTTCCAGCATCGCCTTGTTGCGCACGGCGCCCTTGTCGGCGCTGGTGGCGAGCAGGGCGTAGGCCTTGAGGGCGGTTGTCACCTTGCGCGCGCGCGGGGCGGCGGGTTTCCAGCCTTTCTTGTCCTGCGCGGCGCGGCGGGTGGCCAGTTCTTCATCGGACACCAGCAGGTTGATGCTGCGGTTGGGGATGTCGATCAGCACCTTGTCGCCGTCCTGCACCAAGCCGATGGCGCCACCGGCGGCGGCTTCCGGGGACGCGTGGCCGATGGACAGGCCCGAGGTGCCGCCGGAGAAGCGGCCGTCGGTGAGCAGGGCGCATTGCTTGCCCAGGCCCTTGGACTTCAGGTAGCTGGTGGGGTACAGCATCTCCTGCATGCCCGGCCCGCCTTTCGGGCCTTCGTAGCGGATGATGACGATGTCGCCGGGTTTCACTTCGTCGGCGAGGATGCCCTTCACGGCGCTGTCCTGGCTTTCGAAGATCTTCGCGGTGCCTTCGAACACGTGGATGGACTCGTCCACGCCGGCGGTCTTCACCACGCAGCCGTCCAGGGCGATGTTGCCGTAGAGCACGGCCAGGCCGCCTTCCTGGGAGTAGGCGTGCTCGACGCTGCGGATGCAGCCTTCGGCGCGGTCGTCGTCCAGGGTGTCCCAGCGGGTGCTCTGGCTGAAGGCGACCTGGGTCGGGATGCCGGCCGGGCCTGCCTTGAAGAAGGTGTGCACGGCTTCGTCGTCGGTCTGGGTGATGTCCCACTGGGCGATGGCGTCGCTCATGCTCGGGCTGTGCACGGTGGGCACGTCGGTGTGCAGCAGGCCGCCACGGGCCAGCTCGCCGAGGATGCTGAAGATGCCGCCGGCGCGGTGCACGTCTTCCATGTGGTACTTCTGGATGTTCGGCGCCACCTTGCACAGCTGCGGCACCTTGCGCGACAGGCGATCGATGTCGCGCAGGTCGAAGGCGATCTCCGCCTCCTGGGCGGCGGCCAGCAGGTGCAGGATGGTGTTGGTGGAACCGCCCATGGCGATGTCCAGGGTCATGGCGTTCTCGAACGCCTTGAAGCTGGCGACGTTGCGCGGCAGCACGGACTCGTCGCCTTCGCCGTAGTAGCGCTGGCACAGCTCGACGGCCAGGCGGCCGGCGCGCAGGAACAGCTGCTCGCGGTCCGAGTGGGTGGCCAGGGTGGAGCCGTTGCCCGGCAGGCCGAGGCCCAGGGCTTCGACCAGGCAGTTCATCGAGTTGGCGGTGAACATGCCGGAGCAGGAACCGCAGGTGGGGCAGGCGCTGCGCTCGTACTCGGCGACCTTCTCGTCGGAGCAGGAGTCGTCGGCGGCCACCACCATGGCGTCCACCAGGTCCAGGCCGTGGTTGGCCAGCTTGGTCTTGCCGGCTTCCATCGGGCCGCCGGAGACGAACACCACGGGGATGTTCAGGCGCAGGGCGGCCATCAGCATGCCGGGGGTGATCTTGTCGCAATTGCTGATGCAGACGATGGCGTCGGCGCAGTGGGCATTGACCATGTATTCCACGGAGTCGGCGATGATCTCGCGGCTCGGCAAGGAATAGAGCATGCCGTCGTGGCCCATGGCGATGCCGTCGTCCACGGCGATGGTGTTGAATTCCTTGGCCACGCCACCGTTCTTTTCGATCTCGCGGGCGACCAGCTGGCCCAGGTCCTTCAGGTGCACGTGGCCGGGCACGAACTGGGTGAAGGAGTTGGCAATGGCGATGATCGGCTTCTTGAAGTCTTCGTCCTTCATCCCGGTGGCGCGCCAGAGGGCGCGGGCGCCGGCCATGTTGCGGCCGTGGGTGGAGGTCTTCGAGCGGTAATCGGGCATGTCTGATGTCCTGCAGGCTGATCAGGTTATAGGTCGTATCGTGAGCGCGGTGGGTGCCGTTGGCAAACGGATGTGGTCGTTGCGTCCGGGGTGGCGTGAGGGCATCGCGGGATCACCGCGCGCTCGGCCGGGGCTCACTGGCCCGCCTGAGGGTGTGGCAGGGAAGCGGGGATTCTAATCCCAGGTGCGCTCCGGGCGGAAGGCCGGGGGCCGAGCGGTCGGCGCGCACCTGGATGACCGGGGGTCAGTCGACGCGGAAGTTCAGCTCATCGGCGAAGGGGAAACCGGCGCCGCTGCCCTTCTCGAAGCGCAGCTCGACCTCCACCGAGGTGGCCCCGGCCGGCACCGTGCCATAGAGGTTGCGGGCCAGGGGCTGGCCGTTGCGCTCGGCGGCGGTCAGGGCGGGCGTGGCGAAGGCGGTGCCCGCTTCGACGAACCCTGCCAGGCCCGGCCAGGTGGCGCCGTCCACGGGGCGCGGGTAGCCGCTCTCGGCCTTGTCGGTGATCAGGTTGTAGCGCACGTACTCGCCGCCGTTGAACAGGTAGGCGATGGAGCTGTTGCGCTTGACTGCCGCCTCCAGGCCCAGGGGCCACTGCTGCACGCCGGCCCAGGTGGCGCCGGAGACGTCCAGCGGGTAGTTCTTGTCCGCCTTGTCGCCGGTGGTCAGGTTGTAGCGGATGTACTGGCTGCCCTTGAAGAAGTACAGCCTGGAGCCGTTGACCTCGAGCACGTCGTCGATGTCGCGGGCGCCGCCGGTGAAGCGCTCCAGGCCCGACCAGTTGCCGGCGATGGGCTTGGGATAGCCGGGGTCGACGCGGTCGCTGGCGATGTCGAAGCGCACGTACTGGGTGCCCTTGAAGAAGTACGCCTTGCCGTTGCCGGCGTTGAAGCCGGCGTCGATGTCCCGCGCGCCGCCCTCGAAGCCCTCGAAGCCGATCCAGTTGCCGGCGATGGGTTGTGGATAACCGGCGTCGACCTTGTCGTCGCGGTAGTTGTAGCGGTAGTAGCGATCGCCGGCGAAGAAGTAGCCGGTGTCGTCGTTCCAGTACACCGCGCTGCGTTTCTCGGCGGCGTGGAAGCGCACCAGCACGCGGGCGTCATGGCTGCTGCCGGCGCTGGCGCCGAGCAGGGCGTCGAGCTGGAAGGGCCGGCCGGCGGCCTCCGGCGGCAGCTCGATGCGCTGGGTCAGGGAACCCTTGCCCTGGCCGACGAAGAGCTGGCCCTGGCCGGCGGGCAGTTCGCTGCGGGCGCCGTAGCGCATCACCGTCTGCAGGCCGCCCTTGGTCCAGCCGGCGATGTCCGGGTCGTAGGCCAGGTCGGAGTGGGCCGCGCCATATTCGGCGCCGGGGTTGGCCAAGAGGTTCTGGCCGAAGGCGAAGGTGCGCGGCACAAGGTGCAGGCGCGAGCGGCCGTCCAGGGCCAGGCCCTGGGTGGAGACGCCCAGGTGCTCGAACAGCGTCGGCACCACGTCCACCTGGCGCAACGGGGTGGCCAGGCGGTTGCGGCCGAGGGCGGGAATGCCGGCGCCGCTGAGCACCACCGCCACCTTGCGGTGTTCGGGGCGGTTGGCGCCGTGGCCGGTGCTGCTGCCGCCGTGGTCGGTGCTGACCACGATCAGCCAGTTTTCCTGGGTGTAGGTGGGGCGCGACTTGATCGCCTGCAGCAGGCGGCCGAGGGCGGCGTCGGCCTGGCCCATGGCCTGGACGTATTGCGGGGTGTCGGAGTGGAAGCCGTGGCTGTGGCCGGCTTCGTCGACGCCGTAGTAGTAGGCGCTGAGCACGTCGAGGTCGGCGCGGTTGCGCAGCCAGTCCTCGGCCTGGGCGATCAGCACCGGGTCATTGGCTTCCGGGCCGTCGAACCTGAGGTCGGCCTGGGGCTTCATCTGCGCGTAGAGCGGCGACCAGTTGTAGGCGTAGGCGGTCACCAGCTGGGGCTTGCGCTGTTCCAGCAGGGTGAGGAAGTGCGGGTACTGGGCGTAGTTCTGCCCGGTGAAGCTGTTGTCGCGCACGCCGTGCTTGTCGCGCTCGACGCCCATGAACAGGGTCGACCAGCCGGGGCCGCTCATGGAGGTGTCCGGCGACCAGCCGCCGTCGGTGTAGACGCCGCTGGCGATCAGTTGCTCGAGGTTGACCATGTTGCCGGCGGGAATGGCATCGGCCTTGAAGCCGTCGATACCGAAGAACAGCACCTTGTTGGCACCGGCCTGGGCCTGCAAGGCGAGCAGCGAGGCGGTTGCGAGGGCCAGCAGGCGCCCCGCGCGTTTCATCGTTGTCATGACGCATCCTTGATTGTTGTGGTTGCTGCGATGCGATGCAGACGGCTGGCTTGCCTCGCGGTGGTCTATACCAGCGTGGCCGGATTGCGGGGGAATGACAGCGGGGCGGGAG